>CAZXTW010000031.1:0-18554 GCA_964643525.1 uncultured Roseivirgaceae bacterium | reverse complement strand
AGCATATACCTGCGCACCTGCTACCTCAATGCCGTACCTGGCCAGTATAGCTAGAAAATCTTCATGAATTACATATTGGATGTTTCTTTGCCCCAACAGCTCAAACAACTGCCGGATGTACACCCGCTTATCGTCACCAAAGTCTTTTCCATTAATTGCAATGTTCATTGCCTATGCATGATTTTGATTTGTGCAGAGCAGCAAAATAGTAAAAATAGTGACGTGATGTTAAGTGAGTATTAATTATATGGTAGGGATTGAATAAAGATGAAAAAGCATGGTCAGATCTCTAAATACTTCAGCAAAATATCTATTCGCTCTTTCTCGTTTGAAAGGCCGGAGGCTTCCTGAAACTTACCAATTATTTTATACCCAAACCGCTCTAACGTAGCTATGATGTGCGACAAGTCAGTTTTATTTACCTTAATGGTTAACTTAATTTTAGAGGGGTCAAGCACATCATTGGCAATCCAGCTGCTCAGAATCCGGGCATCGTTCGATTCAATTAAACGCGTAATCTCAGAAAGTGAGTAGTCAATTTCTTGCATACTCAAAATCATAATGCCCCCCGGGCTTTGTACGGCACTGCTCTGCGCAAAAGCACTTAGTGTATCCTGAACTGTAATAATGCCTTCAAACTGCTCGTCGTCATCAAGCACTGCCACAACTTCAACTCCATGATCGGTTGCCAGCTTTATTACATCATACATGTGCTGGTGGCTATACACGTAGCAGTTCTCACCAATCAGGTGGTAGTCAGACAAAAAACGGTCAAGGTCATTGCCTTCCAATATAATATCTTCAGTGATTAACCCCAGGTAAGCGCCCTTTTCAACCACAGGCAACTGGTTTGACCGCAATTCCTCCATCCAGGTAATCGCCTTCGGTGCTTTGTCTGAAGGCTTCAGGGGCGGTATCATATCGTTTATTAATTCACCAGCTACCATTATTGCTATGCTTCGGTACTTTCTAAATAAGCTTCTAAAATGTTATTAAACGTTTCGGGGTGTTCCATCATAGGTGCATGGCAGCAGCGGTCAACAAATCTCAATTTAGAATTCGGAATCAACCGGTTAAACTCATGCGCCACCATGGGTGGTGTGATCGTATCATTCAAGCCCCAGATTAACAACGTCGGGGCGGCTATCTTTGTTATCTCCTTGGCCATATTATGGCGTTGTGCTGACTTGGCAATTGATACAATGCGCATACACTTGGGTATGCTTTTAGTGGTTTCAAACACCTCATCAACATATTCCTTGGTAGCTGTTTTTGGGTCATAAAAGGTGTATTCAACACGCTCTTTGACATACTCATAGCTGCCGCGCCTGGGAAATGAGCCCCCCATGGCGTTTTCAAACAGGCCTGAACTGCCTGTCAATACCATTCGCTCAACCATTTCAGGGTGCTGCAACACATATATTAAAGCAATATGCCCGCCCAGCGAGTTACCCATCAATGTCAGGTTTTTTAATTGCTTAAACTCAACAAACTCGGTAAAAAACTTTACCAGCCCATCCATACCTGCCTGCCTGATTGGCATCTCATAAATAGGCAACATAGGTATTAACACCCTGTATTTTGTTGAAAAGCGCTTCACAACACCCTCCCAGTTGCTTAATGCACCAAACAGTCCATGCAAAAGCACTAAGTTTTTGCCTTCGCCTTCGTCTATGTAGCTAAATCCGCCTGCTTCTTTTACTTCAAAAGGAACGTCCATATCAATTCTTCACTTTCGCAATGCGATTAACATTTACTTACAATGACTGCTACAAACAGCAATACACATCAATAATACTATTGTTTTACCATAAACAATAGAGCAAATATAAAAATCGTCTGCATAAAGAACGCTTGCCATGTAAGATTGTATGCGGGTGGCACGCTACCTTGTCAGGCCATAATGCCGGGCCCAGTTACCCAAAATTTGCTGGCCATACCGTGTTAGCCAGGCTTCAGGGTGAAACTGTAACCCAATAATTGGCAGCTGTTGGTGCCGCATAGCCATAACTTCGCCCTGGTCAGTCCAGGCAATGGCCTGCAGATGGGTGGGTAGTTGTGTCAACAATAATGAGTGGTACCTCACCACCGTCATTTGCTGCGGCAATGCATCAAAGGGCATTACCGGCATGCATTGAATGTCTGAAAGTTTGCCATGCATGGGCTTGGCAGCATGTACAAGCTCAGCACCAAACCACAACCCCAGTGCCTGGTGGCCCAGGCAAACACCCAATATGGGCAACTGCTGGTGGTAATGGCCAATAACCTCCATTAAACACCCTGCGGTTTCAGGGCGCTCGGGGCCTGGCGAAAGTACAATGGCACTATAATCATTACGGGTGATGGTACGCATGGGCGTGTCATTGCGCAACACAAGGCAGGGCACACCCAAACGCTTCAGGTAATCTAACAGGTTGTAGGTAAATGAATCGAAATTATCTAAAAGTAATACCAAGGCTAATTGGGGTTAACCAATTGCTGCAGCTGGGCCACCAGGTCATCATCAATAGGCAGTACATCAATGGCCCATGTCACAGCTGTGGGTGCAATACTGGCAATATAAGGGTAAATCAATGAGGTCTCTAGCTGCTCTTTGGGTAAGTCTATCTGAAAAGTATTGGCCATCCAAATCAAAAAGCTCAGCACAAACGCCCATTTAATTACCCCCAGGGCCATACCTGCCAGGTTATCTATAAAGCCAAACAGCGTCAGGTCAAGCACTTTTTTAACTGCGCGCCCTAATAAGTTAACCAATAGTATGATCAGTATAAAAATAATGATAAAAGCCAGCACGGGCAGCCATTGGTCAGCACCGGTAATGTACTGCTTCAGGGTAGCTGTGCTCCACTCAAGCAGGCGCATGCCCCCTACAACTGCCACAACCAATGCCAAAAGGGCCACTATTTCTAACAGCAGCCCTTTTTTGTATCCGTAATATGCCCCAATAAGTAATGGGGCAACAATAATCAAATCTACAATACTCAATATTTATTGATTTAATAATGCCTTCACTGTGGCTGAAATAGCCTTGCCTTCAGCCTTACCGGCCAGTTGCTTGGTAGCTACCCCCATAACCTTGCCCATATCTTTAGGCCCGCTGGCACCTACCTCAGCAATAATGGCTTGCAGGGCTTCTGTCAACTCAGCTTCAGTCATTTGTTTAGGCAAGTACCGGCTTATCACCTCATATTCGCTCATTTCAGTGGCATGCAAATCATCACGGCCTTGCTCTTTGTACACCTCTGCTGAGTCTTTACGCTGCTTGGCAGCTTTCATCAATAACTTTACCTCAGTATCTTCACTTAGCTCGTCACCACCGCCCTTTTCTGTTTCGGCCAGCATAATCAGTGACTTTATACCTCTTAACGCCCGCAAATCATCCTTATTCTTGGCCTTCATGGCCGCCTTTATGTCGGCGTTAATACGTTCTTTTAAGCTCATTGGCACCTCAAGTATTTATGTGCGAATATTATTTAACTTTGAGCCAATTTAGATAAAAAACGCTACAATGACCAAGCTTAGTGTGAACATCAACAAATTTGCTACACTACGAAATGCACGTGGTGGCAACAACCCTGATGTAGTAAAAACAGCCATTGATTGCGAGCGTTTTGGGGCGCAAGGTATTACCGTACACCCAAGGCCTGACGAGCGCCACATCCGCTATGACGATGTGATGCAGCTCAAAGAGGTGGTCAGTACCGAGTTCAATATTGAAGGCTACCCCGACCAGCGGTATATGGATATCATTAAAAAAGTACGCCCCGCACAGGCCACCCTGGTGCCAGACCCACCAGAGGTATTAACCTCTAATGCCGGTTGGGATACTATAACACACCAGGCGTTCTTGACCGATATCTTAAAAGAAATTAAAAGCCTGGGCGTACGCACATCAATATTTATTGAGACTGACCCAAAACTTATTGAGCAGGCAGCCAAAGTAGGTGCCGATAGGGTAGAGCTCTATACCGAACCCTATGCCGTAACCTTCACCAACAACCCACAGGCTGCTGCGGCCCCTTTTATTGAGGCAGCAAAAACTGCTAAAAATGCTGGCCTGGGCATTAATGCCGGCCATGACCTCAGCCTTGATAACCTTGGGTACCTATACCAATGCATTCCGTACCTTAACGAGGTAAGCATAGGCCATGCGCTGGTATGCGATGCATTGTACCTGGGCCTTGAAAACACCATACAACAATACCTTAGACAGCTCTCATGAACCAACTGTTTTACCGTGAAACCGGCCAGGGCAGTCCCTTATTGATACTGCACGGCCTGTTTGGCACCTCAGATAACTGGCACAACGTAGCCAGGGTGCTGGCACAGGGCAACAGAAAAGTAATACTGGCCGACCTGCGCAACCATGGCTTATCATTTCATGACAATGAGTTTACCTACGAGGCCATGGCCAATGATGTGGCCAGGCTCATCAACACCCTGCAAATAGCCCCGGTAGACCTGATTGGCCACAGCATGGGCGGTAAGGTAGCCATGCAACTGGCCATTGACCACCCAGGGCTGATTCAAAACCTGATTGTTGCTGATATAGCCCCCAAGCCCTACCCAGTGCACCACCACCAAATAATTCAGGGCTTAAAGGCCATACCGGTTGGGGCGCTTAACAACCGTAAAGAAGCCGACGATAAACTGGCTCAGTATGTACAAGAGGCGGGTGTGAGGCAGTTTTTACTGAAAAACCTTACCAGAGCAAAAAGTGGTGGCTATGCCTGGAAAATGAACCTGCCTGTAATAAGCGAGCAAATTGAAAATGTAGGCGCAGCCATGCCCGATGGCCTGACTGTTGACTTACCTACCTTATTCATTAGAGGGGGCAAGTCTGATTATATACGCGATGAAGACGAAGGCCACATCAGCAGGCTATTCAGCAATTACCAGATTCACACCCTGGCAGGGGCGGGCCACTGGGTACATGCAGAGCAGCCCCAGGCGTTCATTAGCGCAGTAACCAAATTTCTGAACCAATAATGCGGCACACAATACTATGGTGAAGCCCGGCACCTTATACTTAATACCCACCCTGTTGGCCCCAGATACTGAACAGGCCGTGCTGCCACCCACAATACGTGAAACGTGCAGCAGCCTTGATTACTACCTGGTAGAGAACGTCCGCTCGGCCAGGCGGTTTTTATCTAAACTAAAAATAGGTAAAGCCATTGAAGATCTGGAGTTTCAGGAGCTTGAACGGGCTATGGAATTTGAAACCCTGATGGACCACCTGCTGCCAGTTGTTAATGGGCAGGATGCGGGCATCCTCTCTGAAGCGGGCTGCCCAGCCATTGCCGACCCCGGTGCCGAAGTAGTAGAGGCAGCCCACCAGTTGCAAATACCCGTAATGCCCCTGGTGGGGCCCTCATCTATACTGCTGGCGCTCATGGGCTCAGGCATGAACGGCCAATCATTTGCCTTTAATGGCTACTTACCCATAAAAAACAATGAAAGGCAGCAACGCATCAGGCAGCTTGAAAAGCTGGCGCGCCAAAGCCAACAAACACAAATTTTTATGGAAACGCCCTACCGAAATGAAAAACTTCTGGCAGATATATTAAAGGTGTGCATGGCAGATACGCGCCTGTGCATTGCCCGTGACGTTACAGGCCCACAAGCACAAATAACTACTAAAAGCATTGAGGCCTGGCGTAAGTTAAAAACCAAACCTGCCCTGCATAAAATACCGGCTATTTTTGTTTTAGGGTAATGCTGGGCAGGCCCTATTACCAAAATTCAGGCTTCGTTTTATTTTCAGGGCAATTCCTTTAAATTTGGGCGGCTTTTCAAAAGCAGGCCACCATCGTTAACGACAAAAACAATACTAAATCATATCACATGCCATACTTATTCACTTCAGAGTCAGTTTCTGAGGGACATCCTGATAAAATTGCAGATCAAATTTCTGACGCACTATTAGACCATTTCATTGCATTAGACCCCAACAGTAAGGTTGCTTGCGAAACATTAGTAACCACCGGCTTAACTGTATTAAGTGGCGAGGTAAAATCAACCGCTTACCTTGATGTACAACAGATTGCCCGCGAGGTGATTAAGAAAATTGGTTACACCAAATCAGAATATCAGTTCGAAGCCGACTCTTGTGGCGTAATATCAGCCATTCATGAGCAATCGCCAGATATTAACCAGGGCGTAGAGACGGGGGCCGGCCTACACCAGGAACAAGGTGCTGGCGACCAGGGCATGATGTTTGGCTATGCCACCAACGAAACTGACGATTACATGCCCCTGGCCCTTGACCTGTCGCACAGAATACTAAAAGAGCTGGCTGACATCAGGCGAGAAGGCAAAGTGATGACTTACCTGCGCCCAGACAGTAAAGCACAGGTAACCATTGAGTATGACGACAACAACAGGCCTCAGCGTATTGATACCATTGTAGTATCTACCCAGCATGACGACTTTGAAGAAGAAGAAGCCATGCTCAACAAAATCAAAAGTGATGTTATTGAGGTATTAATACCCCGTGTAAAAGCACAGTTAAGCCAGGCCAACCAGGCCTTATTTACTGATGCCATTACCTACCACGTAAACCCAACGGGCAAGTTTGTAATTGGCGGCCCCCATGGCGATACTGGCCTTACAGGCCGTAAAATTATTGTTGATACTTACGGTGGCAAGGGCGCCCACGGTGGTGGTGCATTTTCTGGCAAAGACCCCTCTAAGGTTGACCGTTCAGCGGCCTATGCCACCAGGCATATTGCCAAAAACATGGTAGCTGCTGGCGTGGCCGATGAAATTCTGGTGCAGGTATCATATGCCATTGGTGTGCCAGAGCCTGTTGGCTTGTACGTAAATACCTACGGTACCGCCAAAGTAGATTTAGCCGACGGCCAAATAGCTGAAAAACTGCAGGAGCTGTTCCCTATGAAACCCGCTGCCATTGTTGAGCGGTTAAAACTGAAAAACCCCATTTACTCTGACTCTGCCGCCTACGGCCACATGGGCCGGGCACCACAGATAAAAACGGTTAAGTTTAGCAATGCCGGCCAATCAATCGAAAAAGAAGTAGAGACCTTTACCTGGGAAAAGCTTGATTACGTCAATCAGGTAAAACAGGCTTTCGGTCTTTAAGCCACTAAATACTCTTATACACAAAAGCCGGCGTCAGTCGGCTTTTTTATTTTCCCCAAGGCCACCAAAAATCCAGTTTAGCTCTTGTTGCACAGTAGCGTACAGGTTCTGGTATTGTTGCTCAAGCATGGCCGTTACCTGCAGGCCACTAAAAAACACATATAAATGCCTGGCCAACACCTTAGTTGGGGCGTCGTTATTTACCTCACCCCTGGTACGGCCAACCTCTATTACATAACTGAAAGTGGCAATGGCCCTTGTCATATTGTGGCAAACCTCCTGGTTAACATCCTGGCGCAGGTTGGCCATTTCAGTAGTAGTATTCACAATAAAGCACCCCTTCCTGTCGCAGTCTTGCATAGTAAACTGTACCCTATCAAGAATAAAATGCTCTAAAAACGCCCTGGCAGTGGTATTTGTCAATGCGGCATCAAGCGCATCGGGGTTGGCCGAGCCCTGGCTGGCATACAGCTTCAACGCTTCTTTAAACAATGCTTCTTTACTGCCAAAAGTGCTGTACATACTGGCCCTGTTAATGCCTAAATGGGCAACCAGGTCTTGAATACTAGTAGCATGGAACCCTTTTTTCCAAAAGAGTTCCATGGCTTTTTCTAATATTTCAGCTTCATCAAATTGCTTGGTTCTTGCCATAGTACAGCTATAATTGAACAGGCAAAGATACTGAAAACTTTAACTGGTTTAGCGCAGCTGGCTCATGCCGCCGTCAATCACCACTTCAGTTCCTGTTATAAACTCATTCTGAGTCAGGAACAACACCCCATCGGCAATTTCAGCAGGGCTGCCAAAACGGCCAACCGCTACCTGCGAAAGAATGCCTTGCGCCATTTCATTAATTTGGTCTTCAGGCATGCCCATTTTACCAAAAATAGGTGTTTCAATAGGGCCAGGACTCACAGCATTTACCCGTATTTTACGGTCTTTCAACTCGCCGGCAGTAGTTTGCACCAATGATTTTACTGCCGCTTTAGTAGCAGCATACACGCTGCCATTGGCCATAGCCATCTGGTTTACAATTGATGTATTGGCCACCACTGATGAGCCCTCAGCCAAATAAGGCAGTGCCTTCTGCAACCCAAAATACACGCCCTTCACGTTTACATTAAACTGCTGGTCAAAAAACGACTCTTCAGAGGCTTCAATAGGAGCAAACAAAGCAATGCCAGCATTCAAAAACAACACATCAATGCCCTTGTACTTTTCGCCTACCTGGTTGAAAAAAGCCTCAAGCTGGGCCACCTGGCTTACATCAGCCACAAACACATCGTCAAACAAATCACCGTGCTGCTCAAGTGTTTCTGCCTTGCGTTGTTCACTTCTGGCGTTAGTAATTACCTTGGCGCCTTTACCTTTAAACAATTCTGTGGTGGCCAGGCCTATGCCACTATTACCACCGGTAATCACTACTACATTGTCTTTCAGATCTTTCATTATCGTGTAATTATTATAGTTTAAATTCTATTTTGGAACGATCATTCTATTTTTAGAGAAAAAAATCAGGCCCTACAGCCTCCATGGCCACTTTGGCCCATCGCAATTTCTCTCCTGCCTTAACCTACAGTTACAGACCTACCCACCATTAGCACCTTATTCATCAACTGTGCTTTGTAGTCAGTCTTTTTACACTGCTTTTGTTAATTCGTTTGCAATATAGAACGATCATTCCAGAAAAAGGTTCGTGTTGCAACATTGTTTTTAAAAAAATTTCACTGCCTAACTTAAAATACCTTCTCGCAACCTGCTTAAATCCCTGTTAATCATATAATAACATGCCTTAACAAGAATTTTTCAAATGCAGCGCGCCAACACGTAAAATTATTTAGTATAATGGCTTATATAAAATTTGCCCCATAAGTGCTTGAAACCTCACTAACGGTTGATATGCCCTGCTAATCACTTCTATGAGAACAGCCCTAAAAGAGCAAGAAATAGGTTTTGACCCGTACTTCAGGTACCGTGGCATGAACGTAACCCGTATTGAAGGCTTTAGTGATGCTGCCTTTGCCCTGGCCATTACCCTGCTGGTATTGTCGTCATCAGTACCCAGCACCTTTCATGAGCTCTGGCTGTCAATGGCCAATGCAGTGCCATTTTTATGCTGCGTCATACTAATCGTTTTAATCTGGTACCAACACTACATATTCTTTTTGCGCTATGGCCTGCAAGATGCCAAAACAATAGTAATCAACACCACGCTACTGTTTTTAATACTGGTTTATGTGTACCCGCTAAAGTTTTTATTCAAACTGGTTTTTGAAATTTACATAGCTTTGTTCAGTGCAGATGCCGGAGTAAAAATGAATAAAATCTTTACTGAAACCATCCGGTTTGATGAAGCGCATATATTAATGGTCATTTACGGTGTAGGTGCCTGCCTCATATTTAGTACACTGGCTTTATTTTATAGGCACGCGCTAACCAAAAAAGAGGCATTAGGCCTTGACGAATACGAAGTGTATGCCACCCGCAACAGTATATATGCCAACCTACTGTTAGCGGCCATTCCCCTATTGTCAGCAGCCATTGCCATGAGCCAGGCTTTTGGGGGTTATACATTTACCATTTCAGGTTTTACCTACATGCTATACCCCGTGGTGATGCCTACCTTTGGCGTTATACATGCCCGTAAAAAGAAAAAAGTGATAGCCAGGCTGGGCCTTGAAAGTGAATAAAAGGCGCTTGGGCAGGTAATAGCTGCTTCACTACCAAATGCCTATTTAGCCTGCAACAGGGGTTTGTATTTGCCTATATGTAAAACCATTAAGTATACATTGGTTGCAAACACAAATATACCGGGCCCTACATTGCCAGGGTCAAGGGCTAAGTGAAACAGTATAATATTAATGCTAATGGGCATCAATACCACCAGGGCCAGCGCAACATACCGGTTTATCAGCAATAGCACGCCTACCAATACCTCTACCACCCCTACTGCTTCAAGCACATAACCTGACTTTAAAAAAGCAGAGAAAATAAACTCAGCCTCTGCAGGCAATGACAACGGAGCTATAAAACCAAAAAACTTATTGGCACCAAAAACCACCAGGGCTATACCCAGCAATACGCGAAGCACCAGGCTTACAATTTTCATAAACAATTACTTTAGCCATTTACATTAATCTGCTGGCTGCTCTTCGGCAGTTTCTTCGGGGGTAAGCAGTAGCAGCAATGCATCCACAGCAGAGCGGCCAAACTCAATAGTATGCCTGGCCTGTTGAGCCGCCTCACTGGCCTGCCTTAAGCTAGATGCTGTAAGCACTGCACCCACCCAGCCATCAGTATGCCACTGCCCGCCACCTGCCAGCGCTGGCAGCTCTACCTTTTCCGGGTCGGGGTAAGGCCAGGGTGTACAATAAAAATAAGGCTCATTAAACTTTTCATCACCAGGGCTCATGCCAAAACCTATGGTCACAGCCTTTTCAGGGTTGTCATTGGCCTCAAGCGTAATTAATGTGGCCAGGTCAAAATGGTGGGGCCAGCAACGGGCATCGCCTGCTACAGCAATAGCACCTGTAACCACATCTAACAAGCCTGCTGCATTATAAAAATAATCATCAAGCTCTTGCATCACCTCCACTTCCTGCAACGCAAACGGTGTCTGTTCGTCACGCCCAAAATCAGGCAATGCATAGGGCAGCTCCTTACTAAACCGGCCAGTATCAAGCCCAAGCGTATCAATGGCGCTCTTTAACCAGTTGTAAGCCGCTGCAAATGATTGACCTGCCAAAGCAAACGACTGCACCACTTCATACTCCTGGTCAATCAAATACAAAGTCAATTCAGAAAGGCTCAGGGCAGCACTGTATTGAACCTCGCCCCCAAACGGACGGCTGGCCAGTAAGCCTTTGCTATCCAGCCAGCCTAAGTTGGCTGATGCATCACTTGGGTCAGCAGGCAGCATACAACGGCCGGCAATGCCCAGCAACTGCACCGCATGGTGGCACTGCTCACGGGCCTGCTGCAGTGCGTTGGGGTCGTCTACACCCAAAGTATGCCAATGGGCAACTAACTTTGCTTCGTCAATAACCATACTGTTATTTTTTTGCTTTGGTCAATAAAAAGTGCCACCGGTAAAGTACATATTTTATACCGGTGGCACAAGTAACAATTCATTACACCCCGTTCGGGGGCGACATGCAGCTCAGCCATGGCCCAGCTTTAAGCGCTTTACCAGGGTACCAATGCTTAGCCCCTGCACTATAATGCTAAATACCACCACCACATAAGTAATATACACCAGCGCATCATTACCTAACGACAGGGCCAGCGCCACTGATATGCCGCCCCGCAGGCCACCCCATGTCAGTACAAGCAACGTGGGCTGGGTGGCTTCATTCATGTTGTGTTTAATTAATGAATAACTGGTGGCAACAGATAAATACCTGGCAATCAGCACCAACACCACCGCAAACAAGCCAGCAACAAGCAAGCTGCTGCTAAAGGTTAGTGTCAAAATCTCTAAGCCAATCAGTACAAACAGCACGGCATTCAAAATCTCATCAAGCATTTCCCAAAACAGGTCAAGGTGCTCTTTGCTGGCCTCAGAAAAACCGGCGTTGCGTACCCTGTTGCCAATAATCAGGCCGGCCACCACCATAGCCAGCGGACCAGAAACGCCTATCAATGAGGCAAAAGCATAACCGCCCATTACAATGGCAATGGTAATCAGCACCTCTATCTTTGGGGCATCATCGCACGATTTGATCAGCTTATACCCTGCAAAGCCCAGAGCGGCACCATACAAAAGCCCCCCAAGGGCCTCTTCAGCAAAAATCTTCCCAATCTCAGCAAAATCAATACCTTCATGGGCACCACCCATTGAAATATTCAGGATAGACACAAACACCACAACCCCTACCCCATCATTAAACAGTGATTCGCCGGCAATTTTAGTTTCCAGGCTGGCACTTACTTTGGCTTCTTTTAAAATAGCCAATACGGCTATGGGGTCGGTTGGTGATATCAGGGCACCAAACAACAGGCAATTCCAAATAGTCAGGTCAAGCCCCAGCAAGCCAGTTAACCCATACAGGCCAAAGCCTATAATCAGGGTACTGACAACCACCCCCAGGGTAGCAAACAGTATCACCGACCGCCGTTCGGCAGCCAAATTCCTGGTATTGACATGCAGTGCCCCGGCAAAAAGCAGCAGGCTCAGCATAATATCCATCAAAATCTCCCTGAAATTAATCTGGTCTACCACCTGGCAGGCCTGTACAAACACCTCATTGGCAAAGTTTTGCAATAGCAGCATGGGTCCTGCCAGCAGTAAGGCCATAATCATAAGCCCAATGGTATTGGGCAGCTTCAGCACCTTATGGTTGATGTAACTAAACAGCGCTGCCAAAGCCAGGATTATTGTAAACGAATGAAATGTAGTAGTCATCTGGCCGTTACAACAATGCCACGTCTGTCATTACCTCTACCATAGCAGGGCCCTGGTGGGCCAGCATCTGGCGCATGGCACCTTCCAGCTCATCTTTATGGGTAACCCGAATGCCCAGCGCACCACAGCTATTGGCAAACTCAGCAAAATTGGGGTTCACCAAACTGGTTTGGTACACCTCCATTTCGGCTGCGCGCTGCTCTTTAGAAATCTTGCCCAGCTCGTGGTTATTCAGCAGTATGTGCTTAATAGGCATATTATACTGCACCGCAGTAGTAATCTCTGCCATATACTGTGCAAAGCCCCCATCGCCAGTAACGGCCACCACCGGGCGCGAATCGCCCACAGCAGCCCAGGCACCCATAGCTGCCGGGTAGCCAAAGCCAATAGAACCCAAATAGCCTGACATGAGTACAGCCTGCCCTTTTGTCTCAAAATAGCGGCCAAATGAATAGGCGTTGTTGCCTACGTCAACACAAATCACAGCATTATCTGGTATGGTGCGGTTCATGGCCTCAAACACTGCAATTGAGCTTACGCCCTGGCCACGGTCATCCTTCATCCGGTTTTCCTTCTCGGCCATCCATAACGCCCAGCGGGCCTTCACATCGGGCCGCTGGTCTACACTTTGCGTTTTACCTTCAATGCGGTCAAGCAAAATAGCTGCTGTAGTCTCTATCTCACCCCACAGCGGGCACTCTATTTGATGAAACTTGGCAATGGCCAGCTGGTCATAATCAACCTGTATGGTAGGTATCTTAGGCGTAATGCCGGTATGGTTGCTAAACGAGGCCCCAAACACCACCAGCAGGTCGGCCTCATTCATAAACCAGGAGGCTATGGGCGTGCCACTGCGGCCCAGCACCCCACACCCCAGCGGGTGGTGGTCGGGCACCAGCCCCTTGCCTTTAAAAGTAGTCAATATGGGCGCGTGTAACTCTTCGGCCAGGGCAATTACCTTTTCCATATGGTTACGGGCCCCATGGCCCACAACAATAACGGGCCTTTTGGCCTTGGTTAGCAGCGCTGTGGCATGGTCAAGGCTGGCGGCTGCCGGGCTAATGCTGCGGTCGGCCATGCGGTTGGTTAGCGTGCCGGGCCTTGCGCGTTCAGGGGCGGGCAGCTCCTGCACCTCATCAGGGTAGGTTAAATGGCTTACCTCCCGGTTTAAAATGGCGTGCTTTACGGCCAGTACCATCAGCTCTGCATGCTTGCTGTTGTTCTGCACCCGGTGGTTAAAATGGGCCACGGCATTAAACGCCTGCACCAGGTCTACCTCCTGAAAAGCCCCGGTACCCACCACCTGCGTTTGCACCTGGCCCGTAATGGCCAGCAGGGGGGCGCGGTCGTTCTTGGCGTCCCACATGCCGGTATACATATTGGTGGCCCCAGGCCCGGCAATGGCAAAGCAAACGGCAGGCTTACCGGTTAGCTTACCGTACGCACTGGCCGCAAACGAAGCCGCACCCTCATGGCGAATGCCAAAATAGCGCAGGTCGCCACGCCCTTCAGCCCGCCTGAAGGCATCGGCCATGCCCAGGTTAGAGTGGCCCACCATACCAAACACCACATTTACACCGGCTTTCGTCATGGTTTTCACCATCAAATCACTAATCGTATCTTCATGCTCGGGCTCCTGTGCTACGCCAACATACACGCCATCATCACGAATATCTATCGGGTAGGTTACAATGCTGTCGTCATGGCCGCCTGGGCTTTGCCCGGTATGGGGGTCAAAATCCCAGCCATGCCACGGGCAGCGCAGCAGGCCATTTTCAATACTACCCTCGCCCAGGGGCCCACCCTGGTGGGGGCAACGGTTGTCAAGGCCACTGAATTTGCCATTGTGGTGTGTCAGGCATATGCCAATATGCTCTGCCGTAACGGTGGTTACCCGCCCTTCGGGTAACTCATCAGGGCTGTTCAATACCTTATGCCAAACAATATTTTTCTCTTCTGCCATTGGTTTCAGTTATTTGCTATGTTAAGAAGAATCAATTCAACAATGCCATCAATACGTTACCCCACCATAGGCAACCCCTGTTAGGCGGTGCATATCGTAATTAAAAGTGGTCAGGTCGTTCGGCTCAAACTTATTTACATCGTCATAACCGCAGGCCCGGGCCACCACCTCCATCAGCTCTTTGCTGGCGGTAAAGAAATTATGCAGCTGTTTGGCAGAGCGCTCAACCATTAGGCGGGCGCGCAGGTTGTCTTTTTGGGTAGCAATACCAACAGGGCAGTTATTGGTGTGGCAGGCACGCATGCCCAGGCAGCCAATAGCCTGCAGCGCCGAGTTTGAAACAGCAATGGCATCAGCCCCCAGGGCAAGTGCCTTAATAAAATCTGAGGGTACCCGCAGGCCACCGGTTACCACCAGTGAAACGCCTTTGGCCCCTACCTTATCTAAATGGCGGCGGGCACGCGCCAGGGCAGGTATGGTAGGCACGTTAATATGGTTACGCAAAATAATAGGCGCTGCCCCGGTGCCGCCACCGCGGCCATCTAAAATAATATAATCGGCACCTGCCTCAAGGGCAAAGTCAATATCTTCTTCAATGCGGCTGGCGGCCAGCTTAAAGCCTACCGGTATGCCCCCTGTTTCACTGCGTACCGTCTCGGCAAAATCCTTAAAATCGGCCGCTGTGCGTAAGTCACTAAAAGTAGCAGGACTAATGGCCGCCTCACCCTCTTTCAGGCCACGCACCTGGGCAATCTCACCCATCACCTTATGGCCCGGCAGGTGGCCGCCCGTACCCGTTTTGGCGCCCTGGCCCGCCTTAAAATGAAAGGCCTGTACGTGATGCAGCTTGTCCCACGTAAAGCCAAACTTTGCGCTGGCCAGCTCATACAAATAACGGCTGTTACTGGCCTGCTCATCAGGCAGCATACCACCCTCTCCAGAGCAAATGCCCGTGCCGCTCAGCTCAGCCCCTTTGGCCAGGGCCAGCTTGGCCTCGCGGCTTAGGGCGCCAAAGCTCATGTCAGACACAAAAAGGGGTATATCCAACTCCAACGGCTTCCTGGCATTTGGGCCTATCACCACCTTTGTGGCTACAGGCTCATGGTCAAGCAGGGGTTTGCGGCTAAGCTGGGCAGGTAAAAACTGAATATCTTCCCACTTGGGCAACGTATTGCGGTCTACCCCCATGGCTTCCGTAGCGCCATGGTGGCCGTACTGCGTCAGGCCATTCTGGGCCAAATGCTTAATATATCGGGTATAGGGTTCGGTACTTTCGGGGTGGGTATCAGCATACTTGCCCAGGTACTCCTCTTCTTTAAACGGGGCGGGGTGTATTTCTTCAAAGGCAATTACCTCGGCACGGTCAACGTACACACCGCCATCATGCACCACTTCGGTAAACTTATGCAGCACCTCGCTGGGCTCATACTCGCTCACGCCACTGTCAAGGCGGTAGTCCCAATTATGCAGGCCACAAATCAGGTTTTTACCATCTACAAAGCCGTCGCTTAGCAGGGCGCCCCGGTGCAGGCAACGGCCATACAATACTGATACTTGATCGTCATAACGAATCACCACCAGATCAGTGGCTTCTACCTGGGCATGGGTCGGTTCACGGTCGGCCAGTGCGCTTAAAGTGGCAATATGCACCGGCTCTGTTAAATCATTGTAAGTCTTTTTCGTGTTGCTCATCATTAAATTGTCTTCGGAATGAATACCTAAAATTGGGAAAAGTACCAGCACCCTGTTGTATTGTGGTATACACCAACGACAAACAACTGATCAATACAATCAATACAACTAAACAAGGGCAAAGGGCTGGTAGAGGCATGTCATGGGTTGCTCCATCAAAATACAAAAACACCCGCAAACCACCACCCTTCGTTTACTTTTTTAATGCTAGAGTTGAAGGCTTGGGGTTTTCTGGAA
Source organism: uncultured Roseivirgaceae bacterium (assembly GCA_964643525.1). Lineage (GTDB taxonomy): Bacteria > Bacteroidota > Bacteroidia > Cytophagales > Cyclobacteriaceae > CAZXTW01. Next base: position 2,154 of record CAZXTW010000031.1, on the reverse strand, counting down.
GGTAGCTGGCCCAAAGCCTATAGTCAGGCCCAACAACATTTAAGTAAGGCAAACTTTACATGTTTCAAATATTTTACATAGGTTGGCTAACCAAACAAAACCCATACAGCGTGGCAAAAAACAATAAACCCAATAAAGGAGAGGACATATACGATGTGCTGTTTCGTGATAATATTTTTAACATCATTTTACCCATTGCAGATGACCTGTTAGAGATGCAAGTAGGTAACCCTGAGCCCTTCATCACTGATATTGTTCGTACCACCAAAAGAGAACCCGATTATGTTGGCAAGTTTAGTGACTCTGACGGCGAGGCAGGGTTACTGCATATTGAACTACAAACAAAAGACGATAAAAAGATGGTGCACCGCATGCGCGAGTACCAGTGTTTGTATGAGGGCCGGTTTGAAATACCCATGTACCAGTACTGTATTTACCTGGGCGATAAACCCTCAAAAATGGCAACAGAGTTGAAGCAGCGCATCCCAAAGGCCAGTAATCACTACAGCTATAAACTCATTGAACTTCGCAACTACGCTTCCCGTTTATTTATTGAGAGCGATACACCTGAAATGGTGCTTCTAGCCGTTTTAGGTAACTTTGGCAAAGAAAATCCGGGCGATGTGATTGCTGCCATACTCAATAAGTTGAAGCAACTGGCAGAAAACAACAACCTGTTGGGTAAGTATGTCAACCAGTTGAACACTTTATCAAAACTGCGTAACTTACAAGAAGAAACACTACAACAGATTAAAGCTATGCCTATACATTTTGATATTACAAAAGACGTGCTCTACAACGAAGGCATCGAAAAGGGAATTGAGAAAGGTATTGAGCAAGGCATTGAACAGGAACGCGAACGGCAACGCCACCAGCAAAATGAAAAAGGCGTGCTGGCCATGCTAAAAAGTGGCAAGCTTACCACGGTAGAAATTGCCCACCTCATGGAAATTACCATTGAGCAAGTAAACGCCATTAAAGAGCAACACAATATTTCTTAACCTTCTGTAGTTTACAACCCCAGGCCGCTTGCCTTAGCCAACACATTCCTAAATAAGGTTTTATTTGCCATAAAAACCTTAGGTTGATACAGCTACCCCATTTTATAGATTTAGCCGTTTCCCGTTTGTTGGTTACTTTGGGGCGGTGGCGGTGATGCTTCGGGATAGTCAGGTGGGGGGTGCTCACAACAGCCGCCTCTCAGCGCCCTTAATACACTTCTTTCTATGGGTTTAATTTGAATTTCCATTATTGTTTCCTTTACGGTATTGCCTGGTTAAATCTCGAATAATATCAATTGCGGCATCCGTTTCAGTTTCTATGGTTTTCTGGATGGCGCGCCGCTTCAACATAAAGTGCAAATACATTCCTCCACACAACAGAATTACAATCGCAACAATATAATATAAGTCATTTCTTTTGCCCTGGCTTAATGCACGTGCCTGCAAGGCACGCTCTTCAGCCTGAATAAATTTAGTATGTAAGGCCTGTACTATCGCTTCCCCCCTCACTAATTGGTCAGCTTTACTTTGTTGTTGTTTTAGTTTTTCAGCTACAAGAGAGACTTCTTTGTACAGAGGGGTACCCACATTTAATAAAGGCAGCAGCTTCTCAGATAACTCTACCCTTGGCTGGCTCAGTGAAAATGCTGTATGCCATGCCTGTAAATAGTGATGCACCGCTGCATCACTATCTTGCAGTTGCCCTTCTGCACTATAAAAATCGCCTAAAGCATAATGCAATATAAATTGTTGTTTGGGCATATAATTAAATTGGGCAGCCAGTAGCTTATCAAACAATTCAATTGCTTCACGCCTGTTACCAGTAAATCGCTTCAGCTGAGCCAACTCATAGTTGGCCATAAATTCTATTTCGGGGTTGGTAGCCTCTGCTAATGCATTTTTAATGTAGTTATCAGCTTTGGTAAACTCACCTGAAGTAATGGCAAGGCGTGCAAGCATAACCCAAGCCCTGCCTCTTTGCGTAGCATCAACAAGAACTTCCAGCGCTTCCATATACCTTTCCTTCTTAACGTTTGGCTCACCAGTAGCACATTCTGCCAGATACATCAATGCCTTGCCTGCATACTGCTTATCCTGCTCTCTTTTAGTCTCATTATATGCTTTGTGGTGCATAGCAGCAAAATGTGAATAG
>CAZXTW010000030.1:0-18596 GCA_964643525.1 uncultured Roseivirgaceae bacterium | reverse complement strand
CCGCTCCCTTCCACGTCTATCCCGCGCCGACCGCCTCCCACTTTCCGCTCTCCCTTACCGTCTATCCTGAGCCTGCCAGCCTGTCCCGCTATTCGGGAAAGGATCTGTTAGCAATGACCTGCTACCGCATGCTACGCAGGTTGCTGGCATGCCCTTCATACTGGCAGCGGTGTTTCATGGCCTGCAGCCCCTTACCGCCAATGGATGCACCCGCTAGCCAATACCCTAAACAAGTAAAAAATGCAGTACAATTCATTACCATAGCCAGGTTTTATAGTATCTTATTGCTGCATAAAATCATCATGATGGAAAAGCCAGAGATTATACGTCAGTTAGAAAAAATAGTGGGTAGGAAGTTTGGTCAGGTGCATGAACCTGAAAAGTTGAGAATATCTAATTGCTTTTTACTTGATGAACAACAGAGACTGATTGGTTTAAGCCTATTTGTAATACCATCAGTACTGACAGAGAAGTGTATTGATTTAATAATTAAGCAAAGGCGTTCAATACTTTATCTAAGCCTTTATGGTAACAAAGATGTATTAGATCTTCATGCCCTCCAATCATTTTCACAATTACAAATACTTAGTATTGAGAACCTGAAAGTTACAGGTCTTAAACAGTTGGAAGATCTAAAAAATTTAAAACGCTTGATTTTGGCCAATGCTTTTGTAGAGTCTGTCAATTCAATTTCGAAAATAGAGCAACTGGAAGATTTATATTTACGATTAAATAGAATACGGTCTATTACCCCACTGCGAAAGCTTAAAAAATTAAAAGTGCTTAGCTTAAGTGGTAACCCGATTGAAGGCTTTGAGCCAATACAATATTTTACAAACCTGGAAGGCTTGGGGTTATATGACACCTCTATTGAGACTATCAATTGGTTGCCTCAGTTTAAGGCCCTTCAGCGCCTGAGTTTGGCTAAAACCAATGTGCGTGATTTTGGGGCCTTAGCGCAACTGCCTCAGCTTGCTGAATTATGGCTTGGTGAAAATGAAATCACAGACCTTACTCCCTTAGCTCATTGCCAGGCACTAGAAGAGGTTTACCTTGATAAAAATCAAATTACAGACCTTACCCCTTTAGCCAATTGCCAGGCACTAAAAAAGATTGAACTTCAAGAGAACCAAATTACCGATCTTACCCCCCTAAAGCATTTATTAGAAAAAGGCTTAACCATTGGTTCTAGCTTTACCTATGATATCAATGTAGAAGACAACCCCCTTACCATACCGCCGATGGAGGTGGTGAATCAGGGCAGGGAGGCGGTATTGGCATATTTTGCCGATTTAGAGAAAGAGCAGGGTACGCTGAATGAAGTGAAGGTGCTGCTAGTGGGTGATGGGGAGGCTGGGAAAACCAGCCTGAGCAAGGTGCTGCGGGGGTTGCCTTTTGATGCTGATGAAGCACAGACCGATGGCATTAATATTGACCAATGGCCGGTAAGTATTGGGGGTACGGCCATGACGGCCCATATCTGGGATTTTGGCGGGCAGGAGATTATGCACGCCACCCACCAGTTTTTTTTAACCAAACGCAGCCTGTATGTATTGGTGCTTGACGGTCGGCGAGACGAGCGGCCTGAGTACTGGCTCAACCACATCCACGCCTTCGGGGCGGGCTCACCCGTATTGGTGGTGCTGAATAAGGCCGACCAGAACCCCGCCTTTGACCTTGATATGCCCGAGCTGCGCAAAAAGCACCCCAATATTATTGGCTTTTACCCCATTAGCTGTAAGGTGGGTGATGGTCTGGATGAGTTTAAAGCGGCCATACAAGCCGCTCTGGATGGCATAGAGATGACCCAGCAGCCTTTTCCGGCCAGCTGGCGTCGGGTGAAAGACCGGCTGACGGACGTAAAGCAACTGGCAGAGCATATGAGCCAGGAAACCTACCGGGCCATATGCGCTGAATGTGGGGTGGAAGAGGCTGCTACGCAAGACATACTGGCAGAAGTGCTGAATGATTTGGGTGTGGCCCTGACTTATGAGCATGACAAAAGCACGGTATTGTTTAACCCCAGCTGGCTCACGCAGGCGGTGTACCGCATCATTACCTCAAAAGAGGTGGCCCAGGCCAAAGGGTTTATCCACAGGGAGGCCCTGCCCACCATATTGCTGCCCAAGGCAGGTATGCCCTATATGTACCCAACAGAAAAGTACCCCTTTATTTTGGGGCTGATGGAGGAATTCGAGCTATGCTACCAGTATGGCGACGGGCTTTGGCTGGTGCCTGACCTGCTGCCCAAAAGCCCGCCCGATTTTGTATTTAACCCGGCGCTCCACTTTCGGTACCAGTATGCCTTTTTGCCCAAGTCAATCTTTCCGCGCATTGTGGTGCAGCGCAATAACAATGTGCGGGAGCCCATCCACTGGCGCAATGGCGTGCTGCTGGATGCCCCTGATCAATCGGCTTCGGTATTGGTAAAGGTAGACCATGAAGCGCGCCAGATTAACCTGCAGGCCATGGGGGCACAGCCCCGCGAGTTTTTATGGGAGGTACGCAAAACCATTGAAGATATTAACCTGAGCTTTAGCCAGCTGGAATGGCAAGACAAGGTGCAGGTGAATGTAGCCAAAGACGGCAGTGTGCTCAAAAAGCCCATTTATGTGCTTTACCAGGAGCTGGTGGCCCTGGCACAAGACCAGGAGCCATTGATTGTAGCCAGCCATGGCATTAAAGCCAGCCCGCAAGCGTTGCTGAGTGCGGTTAACCCTGCCCATGTTCAGTTTTTGAATGTGAGTAAACGCAGCCAGATACAAACCTATGAGACGGAATACAAGCCCATACCCCAAATAAGGGATACCGTATTTGTAAGCTATAGCCGTGAAGATGCAACGCTGCGTGATGAGGTACTGAAGCGTTTGAATACCTTAAAGCTACAAGGGGTACCCATAGTGCCGTGGAGTGACCAGGAAAACGTAGCGGGTGACAACTGGCCTAAAAAGCTGGAACAGGCCATGAAGCGCAGCAAGGTGGCGGTACTGTTAATTAGCAATGACTTTTTAAGTTCGGAATTCATTATGTATAAAGAACTGCCCCGCTTTAAACAAATGGCTGCTGAGGGGCAACTGACCATTGTGCCCCTTTATTTAGAACGATGCACGATACGTGATAAAGAATTAAAGGCCATTCAAGGCATAAACGACCCCAAAACCCCACTGAACCGCCTGAGCGATACTGAAAAAGATGACCTGCTGCACAACCTGACTGAGCGTGTACTGCAATTGATGGATTCGGAGGCCGGAACTGATAAGGTCAGCTGAAGCCTGTTGATGAAGTTTGCTGGGGTGCATTTAGAATGATTAATATTTTAAAGTGTTGGTTTGGGTGTTATTGAGGTTGCCGTTGCTATTTATATTTTCTGATAATAACATGTTTTTATTTTTAGTGCTGCTAACCTGTTGAAGCCAATCCGTTGATTTGCAAATTAGTAATGTGTAATCAGTTGTAGGGTGCCATACATTTAATGTATTGCGTTGACCTGCCTGGCACTAATATTATATACACGTAAAGCGCCATAATTGGTGAGAATGTGGCTTTACGGGCATTGAGATTGTTTTTAATTGACACGACACCCTAAATTATAATTCATATATTTAACAATGCAGTAACATCCAGCTAGTGCTGCATATAACTTTCAATTAACTATAATTAAACCTTACCATGAAAAAAGTAAAGCAAATTAAAGGTGCAAAATCACTAAACTACACTAAGCAAAAAGCCATTAAGGGCGGTAACTGGTTTTGTACGGCCGAATGGGACTGCCCCACTGGCTTCAGGTGTATGGGTGGCATTTGTTGCCCTTACAATGACTGATTAGGCATTGCACTACCTATACTTACCCCGGTTCAGTTGCTGAGCCGGGGTATTTTTTTAGCTAACTGTTGGCCACAGGGGCAGCTTTGGGTTGCAGGGTTTTGATGTCGTAATGTTTGTCAAAAAACTCATCACACCACAGGCAAATGTTCTGTAGTTTGTTGGTGCGTTGCTGCGCATGCTCTTTGGTTACGCCAATGCTTTCGCCCATGGCCAGGGGGTTGCCCTGGTCTATTTTTTGAAATATAGGGCTTTGGGCTACGCGCTGCAGCACCTCAGCCACCTTTTCAGTGCGGGCATCGCCCATGGCCTGCTTGGTGCCGGGGCAGCAGGGGTTGATGCGCCACAGCTGAATAGATATTTCCTGGGGCACGTCTTTGGCCCCGTTTAAAAAGCCGATGCCGCCACTGAGTATGGCGCAGAAGTTGTGTTTGGGGTCGCGCTTCCAGATGTCTTTTTGCAGGGCGCGGCCGCGGGCCCAGTTGCCGCCCAGCCACATCTCTTCACTGGCTCCCCAGTAGCCCCAGCTTAGCTGGTGCTGGTGCAGGTAAGTGTCACGCTCTACCAGTGGGTCTTTGTCTTCGCCGTTAACGCCCCGGCTCTCAAACAGGTCGGCCAGCTGCATCAGGCGGCTACCGGCATGCTTGTGGTAGCGGTCAATGCTGGCAATGTCAAAGCGGGTTACGCCCTTTTCTATTAATGTATCCAGAATCTCCTCCGTCAGCAGGTCGCCATTGGTTTGAATCATCACCTGGGTGCTACTGCCATAGCGGGCCTTTACCTTGTCTAGTATGGCATACAGCTTTTGGCGCTCGGCCAGGGGCTCGCCCCCGCTGAGTATGAGGCGGTCTATGCGCTCGGGCAGGTTATCTACAATTTGCAGGCATTCTGCTTCAGTGATGCGAGCCCCACGCGGGCCGCTCAGGTTATAGCAATGGTCGCATTGGTCGTTGCATAATTGGGTAAACACCCAGTAGACAGATTCGCAGTGGTTAAAATCTTTGGCGTTGGTCATGAACTCTGTTGTTTGTTGTGGGCTTGGGTATTGGCAAACTGTTGCCAAAAGGCCAGCTCGCGCTGAAAGCCCGTGGCCTCATCGGCCATGAACTGCTGTAGGTTGCTGTAGGTGGTGAGCTGGCCCTTATTCATATAAGCATACTGCTGGCCTACGCTTACGGCCTCTTTCACGTCGTGCGTTACAAACAGGGCGGTAATCTGCTGCTGCTGGCACAGGGTGCCGTACAGGTTTTGCATGTGCTGGCGCGTGTCAACATCAAGTGCACCAAAGGGCTCGTCAAGCAGCAGCAGGGGTGGCTGCAATACCAGTGCCCGGCCAAAGGCCACGCGCTGGCGCTGCCCGCCAGAAAGTTGGGCGGGCATTTTTTTGGCATGGGCGGCCAGCCCCAGCACCTGTAGCATATCATTCACTTTTTGGGCAATGGTGGCCTTGCTGAGCTGCTGCTTACGCTGGTGCAGGTGCAGGCCAAAGGCCACGTTGTTAAATACATTGAGGTGCGGAAACAGCAGGGCCTCCTGGTACAGGTAAATGGCCTGGCGCTTTTGGGCGGGCCATTGGTTGACCTCCTGGCCGTGCATGGTAATTTGCCCACCATCGGCCGCTTCAAGGCCGGCCAGCACTTTAAGCAGGGTGGTTTTGCCACTGCCGCTGCGGCCAAGTATGCTTAGCGTTTGCCCTTTGGGGCAGGTAAGGCCAATATTGCTAAGCACCTGCTCAGTACCGTAGGCTTTGCTGAGGTTGGTGACGGTTATCATGGGGCAGCTGTGGTTTGTGGCAGGGGCAGGCCTGGCCTGGCCAGCCGGTTAAACAGCAGCAACAGCAGGGGCGGGTATATGAGCAGGCAGCCGGCAATGGCCGCCACAAAGTAATTGGCCTCTTTTATATATAGGTACACCGCCACAGTGAGGGTGGGCACCTTGCCCACGCCTATGTAGTTGGCAATGGCAAAGTCAAACCACGAGATGAGAAAGGTCTGGAAGGCGCACAGCAGCAGGGGCTGCCTGCTGATGGGTATGAGCACTTTGGCAAAGGTTTGCCAGCGGCTGCCGCCCATGGTGGCCACCAGCCCTTCCAGCTGGCGCAGCTGGTGGTTCCAGTGGCTGCTAAACAGCAAAATGGCGTAGGGCACCAGCACCAGCAGCTGGGCTATGATGACGCCGGCCACCGCCCCCGAGAGGTTGAGGATGATGAAGTAGTAGTACAGCACCACGCTAAAGATCACGGGCGAGAGCATAAGGGGCAGGTAGGCAAAGATGAGCAGGCGCTGGCTGTGGCGGTGGTAGGCCACACTGCGGCTTACTACAAAGCCAATGGCGGTGCTCAGGGCTGCGGCGGTGGCGGCAATGCCTACTGACAGGGCCAGGCTGCGAAGCAGGCCGTTGCTGGCCAGGGCAGCCCAGTGCTGCCCGGTAAAGGCAGCCGGCAGCAGGGCAGGGTAGGGCCAGCCCTTGAACCACCCAAACAGGGGCAACCACACAAAGGGCAGGGCAAACAGCGCCAGTGCTGCTACTGATAGTATGGTGCGCCGCTTAACCTGCATACACCAGTTTGTGTTTGCGCAGCACAAGCACGGCCACTGTCAGCACTAATACGGTATAAAGCACGGCCAGTGTATAACCCAGGGGCACGGTGCCCAGGTTAAAGCGCCGCATTTGGTCAATAATGGTTAATGATATCATTTTAGGGTATTGGCTGCCCAGCACCAGGGGCACTTCATAGGCCCCGAATACAAATATAGAGTACATCACCAGCAGGGGCAGGGCCCTGCGCAGCAGCAGGGGGGCAGTTACTTTAAGGGTGGCCTGCCAGGGGCTGGCCCCCAGGGTGTGGGCCAGTGCTTCCAGCTGGGACACCCCCTCTTTTTGGTACTGGTGCACCATAAACAGGGTAAAGAAGGGAAAGGTAAGTAGCACATGGGTGGCTATGATGCCCATACCCCATGAGTCAAACACCAGGCTGGGGAACTGGGCTGGGTCAGTAATAAGGCCCAGGGCATGGGCCAGGCGGGAGGCAATGCCCGCGTCTGACAGGGCCAGGAAGCTGAAGAAGGCAGCCACTATTTGGGGTATGCACAGTGGCACAAACCAACGAGTGGGGCTAAAGCGGCCCTGCCGGTACACCAGGGTGGCCCCCAGGGCCAGCCCAGCCGAGAGGGTAACGGTAACCAGGGCCACGGCCATGCTGTAGCCCAGGCTAACCCAGGTTTGGGCATTGCCCAGCACGGCCTGCCAATGGGCCAGGGTAAAGCCTTTGCTAATGAGGCCCACCAGGCCCAGGCTGTACAGCAGGGCATAGCCCAGGCCGGCAGCCAGGGGCAGCAGGCACAGCACCATAAAGGTTATGGTGGCTGCCCGCTTCAACTGCCTTCAATGATTTGTTTGCGGAAATCTTCAAACAGGCGGATCATGTACTCTGGGGCAGGCTCCATAATGGCCTTATCGTTAATGTCACTGCGTTTGGGGGCATAGCGGCGCTGGGGCACGTTGTTAAACCGCTGCTGCCAGGGCTGTGGCAGTTTGCTAACGGCTAGCACGGTGCCATCGCCCCAAACTTCGGGGTTAAACTTTTTGAGCTGCGCCTCTGGCGAAATCAAAAAGTTAATGGCCACCATGGCCCCGGCCTTATTGGGGGCCTGGCGGGCAATACCCATGTAATGGCTGTTTTGTATGGTGCCAGAGTTGTATACGTACGAGCGGCTGGTAGCAGGAAACAGGCCCTGGGCCACTTTGTTATCAACCTCACTGTCGTTATTGCTCATGGTAAAATACAGCTCACCACTGGCATAGAGCTGGTGCATCTGTGCCACGTCATTGGGGTAAGTGCGGCCCTGCTTCCATAGGTGGGGCTTAAGCCTTTTGAGGTAGGCCCATAGTTTGGCCGATTGCTCAGCGTAAATTTCTTCATCAAAAGGGCCGTTCAGGGCATCTTTACCACCATTGAGGGCTGCCAGCCAGCTTTTGAGTAGCGTCATGCCGGTAAAGTCATAGCTAAAGGTAAACTTACCGGGGTTGTTGCCAGCCCATGTTTCCAGGGCTTCCAGGGTATAAGGGGGGGCTTGCACCTGTGCTTCATTGTATATCAGGGCCAGCTGCACGTTGCCCCAGGGGCATTCATACCCTTCTGTTTTTTGCTGAAAATCGGTGCCAATAAAGGGGTTGCCAAAATCAATGTACTGGCTGTTGGGCAGCACCTGGGCAAAGGGGCCGTACAACCCATCAATTTGGCGTAACTGGTAAAACGTTTCGCCGTTGATCCACATCATATCAACCTCGCTGTTGCGCTTGCCGGCTTCCAGCTCGGTCATAATGGTAGAAACTATCTGGTTGCCCTGGCCATTGGCCACATTGAGGGTAATGCCATATTGTTCAAGCAATTGTGGTTTTACATACTCATTGATGTAGGCGTTAATAAGCGGATCGCCCTGCCACATCATGAGGTTTACAGTGGTGCCACGGGCCTGCTGCACCGTGTTTTGCCAGGGCTGCTGTAACAGGTTGGCTATGCCCTGGTCTGTTGGGGCGCTGCAGCCGGTAAGCAGGGCCAGGGCCATGCTTACCAGCCATAGGCTGAGCTTTAATTGAACTGGCTTTAGGGTTTGGTAGTACATGTTGGTTGGTACAGGAGTTTAGAATTGGTAGCGCAGGTTAAATTGAAATTGCCGGGGGGCATCTGCATTGCGGCGCACAATGCCCGTGCCGGCAGCCCCTACCTGTATTTGATTGCTCTGGGTGGCGTTGTTGCTGTAGCCGCTCAGATTTTCATTATTGGTAACATTAAATACGTTGGCCCCAATAGTTAAAGTGTTGGTGCCCATAGGCAGGCGGTATTGCAGGCTCAGGTCAAACGTTTCGGCCCAGGGCAGGCGGTCGCTGTTGCGGCTTTCGCCGGGGTGGCGGTCGCTATTGCCCTGGTAGGCATCGCTAAAGGCGCGGCCATCGCCATTCAGGTCAGTGGTGCCGTAAATGGTGGCATCGGGTATGCGGTTAATGGGCTGGCCACTTTGTAGTAAAGAGGCCAGGGTTACTGAAAAGCGATTGCCCATATAGGCGGTAAACAGTCCGTTAATGATGTGGCGGCGGTCGTTAATGCTGGGGCCCCACTCTGCCTCAAAGTTGTTGGCATCCATAGCCCTGAAGTTAATATCTTCAGTATTGTTTTCTAAAAACGATAGGGTGTAATTGAGGCGAAAGGAGTACCAGTCAGTGGCGCGGTCTTTATTAAGGGTAAAGTTGGCAGCCCAGTAGCGCGATTGCCCGCCAGATTCGCTAATGACAATGTTGCGGGCCACACCGTTTACGCGCTGGCCGTTAATTAGGGCGTAGCTGCCCTGGGCATCAGTCATAATGGGTATAGGGCGGGCCAGGTCGGCCTCTTCGGCCGTGCGCACCACTACATTGTTGGGGTCAGTTACCGGGTATGCAGCTGGGGCATTGAGGTTGCGCAGCCTGAACAGGTTGAACGAGCGGTTGTGCATCAGGTCAACATAAAACAGCATTTTGCTGTTAAGCTGCTTTTGGTAGCCCAGGGTAAACTGGTGCGAAAAGGGGTTGTCATACCCGTTGGGGTTAAGTATGCGGCGCTCATTGCTAAAGGCCTGGCTGCGCTGGCCCTGCAGGCTTTCGGCGCTGGGCCCTTGCAGGTAAGTAGCCGGGGCACTGGCACCCAGGTTGCCATCGTGGGTAATGCCGTTAATATCTGCACTGGCGGGCAGCAGGCCCAGGCGTTGCAGTTCGCGCAGCTGCGTCTGGTAATCGGCCGAGGTGGTGTTTTGTTGCAGGGCATCGCTGTAAATGGCGTACAGCACCTTTTCAAAATAAATGCCGTAACCAAAGCGCAGGCTGCTGTTGCTGCTTAGCCTGTAGTTGGCCGTTAAGCGGGGGGCTATATTGTTGGCATCGCCCTGGGTGCCGCCGCCTTTGCTCAGGTTGTCATAATCATACCGCAGGCCCAGGGTCAGGTTCAGGCGGTCAACCACTGAAAACTGGTCTTCAATGTAAGCACTGAATATATTTTGCGTGGCCCCAAAGGCAGCGGGGCGCAGCTCAACGCCATAAAACAGCACCTCAACATCACTGGGAATGTCAGTTACGGCCAGGCCTGCGCCTAAGTTATGGGCGGCCAGGCCAGTAAGCTGGGCATCAGTAAGGCGCACGGTATAGCTGCCATTGGGGTTGCCGCCGCCTGCCAGCTGAAAGTTGCTGCTTTTTAGCTCTACCCCGGCTTTAAAGGTGTGGTTGCCCTTATAGAAGGTGAGCTTTTGCTTAAACTGGTGCGTGTTTTCAGTATTGTCAAACACAAAGCCGGGGTGGCCCAGTATGGCAATGGTGGTTTCATCAGGGCCCAGCACAGTTACGTTGGGGCTGTTTGGGTTTTCAGGGTTAGCATAGTTCCACCTGAAGCGCCCATACTGGTAGTTGGTTTCAAGGGTGAAGTCAGTAGCCTGGTAGGTGTTTTGCAGGGCCACCATAACTGAGTTGCGGTCTTGCGCGTTGCCTGCACTGGGGAAGGTGGCCCCTCCTTCTAAACCGCCACCCTGGCGCTCAATGGCTACAATACCTGCATTAACCCGTAGGGCAGTATGCATGCGGCTGTTCCAGAAGTGGTCAACCTTACCGCTTAGGTAGGTAAAGTTATTGGTGCCCTGCACGGTTTCCTGCACGTTTAGGCTGGGCGAGGTAAGCACATTGTCTTTGGTATCAATAGTTTGCTCTGCATTGATGTAAAAAAAGGTTTTGTCTTTCACGATGGGGCCCCCCAGGGCAAAGCCAAACTGGTGGCGCTGAAAGCCCTCTTTTACCTGGTTGCCGCTCAGGTCAAGCAGGGGGAACTCACGCTCGGCGTCAAGCACCGAGCCAGGGCGCACGGTGTAGTAGCCCTCTCCGCTGAGGGTGTTGGTGCCTGATTTTGTGGTGATGTTGATGATGCCGTTGGCGGTAAGCCCAAACTCGCTGCTGTAGTTGTTGGTCAGTACATTTATGTTTTCAACCAGGCCCAGGGGCACCGCAAAGCGCTGGCCGCCCAGAAAGTTCTCGTTATTGTCCATACCGTCAATCAGGTAGTTGGTAAACAGCGAGTTGGCCCCGTTAATGGCTACGTTTGGAGCTTCAGGAAAAAAGCCCGTAGCCCTTGATACGTTGGGCAGGCGGTACAGCACACGGGTAATGTCGCGGCCTTCAAGGGGGATGTCTTCCAGCTCTTTGGCGTTTAGCTCTGATGATACCTCGGCGTTGATGGTATTTAGTCGGGTGGGCGAGTAGTAGTTGCTGGTAATGGTTACGTTTTGCAGTTCTTGCTGGGCAATGGGCAACGCCAGTACCACAATAGAGGCGGCCTCATTGCTGCGGGCGTTTACAGTGGCCGGTGCCAATTGGTTGTATTCGCTGCCTTCGGCAATGCTTACAGTATAATCGCCTGGCAGTGGCAGTTGAAACCTGGCTTTGCCCTGCGCATTGGCCGTTTGGCTGCGCTCAAAGCCAATGGCTGCGCGGCTAACGGTAACGGTTACTGCGGGCACTGCCGTGTTGTTTTGTGGGTTGGCCACACTTACTTCGAGCGAAATTTGCCCATAAGCAGTGAATGAACACATTACGGTAGCAATGAGTAAAATTAGTTTATTCATAGGTGGTAAGCGGAATGTAGAATTGTGTTATGCGTGCTATGCAATAAATTATAGGCGTATAAATGGCGCAACAGCCAAAATACAGGGTATTACAACTGCGTGGTTGTGCCAAATGTACTCAGTAAGGGTACTATGGTAGAAGGTTGAAGAAGCTATTACTTATTGAGGGGGCGCCCTGAGGCCGTTTACAGTGGGGAGGGATACTGCAAATAGGGATGAGCTGGTGGTGTGGCCTTGCTGGGCAGGCTGCCCAATGAGGGCTTTAATTTGCTGGGCCATGCGGCCTAGCAGGTTGTATTTGTTACGCAGCCATTGTAGCAGGTTAAACTGGTCTACTTCAACCTTGGCACCCAGCAAGGTTGCTGTGCTATGCAGGGCTTGCGCATAACTTGTACTAAGCGTTTGGCAGAGTTTACTGCTTTGCCAGGGCAATTGTTCAAATAATTGTTGGTTAAAGGCACGTTGGTGCAGGCCTATGAGGTAGGTGCCCCCGTGTTGGTCGGGCCCTACCACAACAGGGTTGTGTTGTAGCTGTTGCTGTGCAGCCTGAATGTCAGCCACGGAAAGGTCAGGGCAGTCGTTACCCACCGCAATTACCTGCTGGTAGCCCTGACTAAATACCGTTTGAAAGGCATGAGAGAGCCTTTGGCCAAATGTTTGCCCTTTTTGCTGGTCTGAATTAATCAGGAAAACCGGCAGTTGGTTGGCCTTTAATTTACTTTTAGTATGGGTAATGAAGTGTTGGGCTATTTTGGCATTGAGGCGTTTGGAAGCCCCTGAAATGTAATGCCTGGCCTGGCCTTCAGCCTGTGAAGTGCGTGTAAAGAGCAGTATGGCAGTAGTACCCAACATAGCTCAAACATACACAAATTTGGTAAGCTGCCAACGTCACCGCAATGACATTGTGAATTAGTTCTGTAATAGTTTAAAAAATATGAATAATCGTTGGCTCAGTGCCTGAATGCCTTATACGAAGTTTATAGAATTATTTAGGTGCGCTAATTACACACAATAATTAAGTAAACAGAATAAAATTATAAACAGTAAGGGTTCAGTCAATTCAATTTAACGGGCAAATACAGGACACTTTAATGGGGCATGCTGGTGTGCATGAGTATGCACATGGGGTGATTCGCCCCTGAACCATTTATGCATTGGCCCTGCCTGTTCTTTATCAAAAATAGAGGCTTTGAAAAACTGCTCAAGGTAAGCTGCACCTGTGGTATTACCAGTGCCATGCATGGTTCTTGACAGGTAGGCATAAACAAACCCTAAGTGCAGGCCTCGCCATGAAATCAGTTTTTTATCAAGCTCTTTGCCTTTTTTAAATAAGCCAGGGCAATCGGCCGGGTTTAACCGGGCAAACACAGCTTTGAGGTTATACTTTGAGTACTCACCCATATACTTTTTAATGTAGGTCAGGCTTTCGTGCTCGTCAAACAAGTGTATTTTGCGGGGGTCCATACCGCGTAAAACAACGTCTAGCTCGTGGTAGTTTTTAGATTGTATGGCACTGCCTTTGTTAATATCGTCTCTAAACAAAGCAAAGTTGTTTACAGGCTTGCTGGGCATGGTGCGTAATACTTTAAAACAGCCATGTAAAATGCTAACGAACAGGCAGGCGTGGTCCAGACATTTTTCGGCCAAAGCATAGCGGCGTGCTTCAATATGGTCTATGGCTTCTTTTACAGAGTGAATAATGCCCAGATAACAGAACTCTGATATCTGAATAGTTTTTAAGAAAGCAAACTCATCGTGCACTTCAGTACGCGGAAAACAGGTAAAGCGCATGAGGGTGCTTACTTTGGTTTCGTCAAGGGCGTAGGCTTCGATATCCATATCCTGGCTTGGCGATTGGAAATCTGAAAAATAATGCCCGGCTACTTTATGGTAAGCCTTTTGGGTTACGGTATATAAGTCATTGAGTTTACCCAGGCGGTCGTGCAGGTCAATATGCTCCATGGCATGCTGGTAATGCACGGCAATGCCAGAAATCGAATCTTCTTCAAATTCGAGGAAGTCTTTAATAAGGTGCAATATGCCCTCAATGATTTTCTCCTTATAATGTGGGTTATGCCCTTTGCCATGGCCAATGAACCATTCAATGATGTTCATTTCAGCATAGTCATAGTATTTGGGCGAGGGGTTATCGGCCAGGGTAGCTACCGATTCAGTAACAAGCGAAAGCCATTGGGCAATTTTCTGCTGGCGTTGGTCGCCATTAGCATTGCCGGCCAGGGTCTTTGCTGTTTGGTGAACGCTTTTCCAGTACGATGTTTGTGCGTTTGAAATAGATCGTCTGCCATTAGACTTTTGCGCATGGATTAGGTTCTGTAAGTCTGCTTTTTCTAGTCGTTCCACAATCATGATGCAACTCGTTAGTAAGAATTTGTTCTAATCAATTAACAATGCTTCCCTTTCAATTGGGTAATCCTGAGATTCTACAATTAAGGCTAATAATAGTTATAGCTTTTAGTTGGTATTATTAGTCAGGTTTTAATCTTGTCTGTCAATCGGTGTTCTCTGGTCTACCAAGCAACTATAAAACTATTAGCAACTTTTTTAAGGCATTTTTGAGGTAGTGTGCTATTACAAAGCAATCAAACTCAGTACACAACACTTTCTCCTACTCAACATTTATGGAATATAGAAGAAAATTTCTAAAGGCAAGCTTCAGAAAGGTCTTACTTTGATCATGTGTAGGTTTCCTTTTGAAATTAGACGTTTTTTTAAGGCATATTGGCCATAATAAGCAAGGAAATTGCCCTAAACGTAAACTTTGGCTTTAAGGTTACACTTTTTATTGAAAGTTTGTGACAAATAAATAGATGTTGCAACTGATAACCAATGCAATATGCTGGCTGATAGGGGGGTGTTACATATGTTGTGGGTTTCTGGTAAAGTTGTGTGCCAGTTTGTTTTTATCAGGGTGAGTTTGTTTGGATTGCTGGCATAACTAGTGAAAGTAGAATAAATGCAATTGCTACTGATGAGCCGGGCAGCAATAGAAAACCCCGGCGGGAAGCCCGCCGGGGTTTTCAAAATAAACTCCAATAACTACTCATTACGAAACATTAGCCCCAATAATTTATCTTTCTGTTCAGTACGCGAACGCTTGAGCGAAACTGAAACGCACTGTAGGTAGTGCTGTAATTGTGCTGGTCGCACGTGAACTGCCAGGCATAGGCAGCAAACTCTATTCTGGTGTTTTCGAACGTGAAGGTGTTCATGATGGCCCGAACATCTTCTGCCAGGATGCGCTTACCGTATATGGCTCGCTTGGCCAGTTGCAGGCGGTCAGATTCAAAGCGCTGGCAATGCAAGTCGTTGATTAACCGGCCAATTTGAAAGTGCTGGGCCTGGCGGCAGTTAGAGGCACAGTACCCCCCGCTATATTGCTGGCCATTGCCATTAGACCAGATACCACCGTTTTGCCAGGTAGAGCCGCCACTGTATTGTCCACCACGGCGCCCGTTGCCGCCGCCTCTGCGCCCACCGCGACCGCCGCGGCGCGCTATTGGTTCTGGCTGGCCAATGAACACTTTACTTACTTTGTTGATGGCTACGTTTTGGATGCGGGCGTTGGCACGGATCACAAACGTGGTGCTGTGGTCATTTAAGAAGTTGAGTGGCCGCTGTAAAAAGCCCGTCCAACCATTTTTGTTTACACGAACCCTTACCGTTTGTTTGCCTGGTTGCAGGTTGTCAAGCCGCAGGCGGGTTACTGGGCGGGGGTTCATTTTCTGCCCGTTAATGAATACAATGAAGGTTTCATTGGTATTGCTCTCGAAGATGGCTTCGGTGGGGCCTGCCAGGGCAGCAACGCTGAATAAGAACAGGCCTAAGATGGATAGTAAAATTTTGCGCATAGCTATTAGTCTTTTAAAGTTTAATAATGTGTTTTCTTTTGTTTTTAATTTTTAGTGTCATAGTTGCTTTACCTTATCCAAAGGCCGTGCCAAAAATGAGTGCATAGGATTATTCTCTTTAAGAATTGCATTATTAAAACTGGGGTTCAAGCCTTGCGGAGTTCCGTAGTGTGTTGTAAACCAGTGGTTTAGCTTGCTTATTAGGTCAATTGTAAAAAAATGTCATCGTTGTTTTAGCCTTTTGCCTACCTGGTTTGTGGTTGATTTTATGGGCCAGTGTATGATCTGTTTATAAAATACCATTGTTAATTATTGATGGCTATCTTAGTTTGGTTCTTATAAAGTAATAATAGGTATATATGATGACCGGAGACTCTTTTCGTAAGCACGCCCATGAATTGGTAGATTGGATGGCCGATTATTTAGAGAATGTAGAACAGTACCCTGTAAAGGCCAGCGTGAGCCCCGGCAGTATATATAAGGAGTTGCCAGCCGCTGCCCCACAGGAAGGAGAACCCTTTGAGGCTTTGATGGCCGATTTTAATGAGGTGATTATGCCAGGGATGACCCACTGGCAGAGTCCGAACTTTTATGCCTACTTTCCGGCCAACTCAAGTTACCCATCGGTTTTGGCCGAGATGTTGACGGCTACCCTTGGGGCACAGTGTATGTTGTGGGAAACCTCGCCAGCAGCTACAGAACTGGAAGAGCGTGTGATGGACTGGCTGAAGCCCTTAATGGGGTTGCCAGAAAACTGGCACGGGGTAATTCAAGATACGGCCAGTACGGCCACCCTTACTGCCCTGATTACCGCCCGCGAAAAGTTTAGCAACTACCAGATTAATGAGCAGGGGTTTGCAGGGTTTGAAGATTTCAGGATTTATGCCTCTAAGCAGGTGCACTCATCAATAGATAAGGCTGTGAAAATTGCAGGCTTTGGGCAGAATAACCTGGTTAAGGTTGATGTAGATGACCAGCTGGCGCTTGACCCCGAGCATTTGAAGGCCTGCATAGAAGCTGATAAGGCCAAAGGGCTTAGGCCATTGTTTGTGGTGGCTGCCATAGGTACCACAGGCACAACAGCCATTGATCCATTAGATGAAATGGGGCAAATATGCAGGCATTACGGACTTTGGCTGCATGTAGATGCTGCCTATGCTGGTAGCGCCCTGCTGCTGCCCGAGTGCCGATGGATTGCCAAGGGCATAGAGCTGGCCGATAGCTTTGTGTTTAACCCCCATAAGTGGTTATTGACCAACTTTCATTGCACGGGGTATTATGTGGCTGATAAAGAAGCGCTGGTGCGTACGTTTGAGATACTGCCAGAGTACCTGAAAACGCGCACCGAAGGGCAGGTAAATAATTACCGTGACTGGGGCATACCCCTCGGGCGGCAGTTCAGGGCGCTAAAGCTTTGGTTTATGCTGCGTAGTTATGGGGTACAGGGTGTACAGAAGGTGCTGCGCAGCCACAATGCACTGGCCCGCAACCTGACCACAGTTATTGAGGCGCATCCTGCTTTTGAGTTGTTGTACCCCACTACCCTGAACCTGGTATGTTTCAGGTACCACCCCCTGGCTGTTGATGATGAGGAAACCCTGAACAAGCTGAATATGGGGCTGATGCACCAGCTGAACGACAGTGGTAAGCTGTACTTGACGCATACTTCAGTAAACGGCCGCACTATTTTGCGGATGGCCATTGGCAGTGCCCATGTGGAGGCACATCATGTAGAGAATAGCTGGCAGCTGATACAACAAACTGCAGAGTTGATTTATTCTACTATGGTATAGGTGTTTGTACCTGCCTGAAGGTTTTTACGTTGGCCGCTTCTGATTACTTTTGCGCCAACAATGATTAACCCACCAAACATGGAATTAAAGGAAGTAGCACTGAATGCAGTGCATGAGGCGCTGGGTGCCAAAATGGTGCCCTTTGCTGGTTATAATATGCCTGTACGGTACACCTCAGATATTGAAGAGCACCAATGCGTAAGGCAAAATGTAGGTGTGTTTGATGTATCGCATATGGGCGAGTTTATGGTGAGAGGCCCCAAGGCCCTTGACCTGATACAGCATGTTGTGAGCAACGATGCCTCAAAGTTGTATGACGGCAAAGCCCTGTATGCCTGCTTGCCTAACGAAACAGGCGGCATTGTAGACGACCTGCTGGTGTACCGCATACAGGAAGAAGAGTATTTACTGGTGGTGAACGCCTCTAATATAGAAAAAGACTGGGCCTGGATTAATCAACACAACCATGTTGGGGCCGAGCTGGAGAATATTTCTGACCAGATAAGTCTGTTTGCAGTACAGGGCCCCAATGCGGCCAAGGCACTACAGCCCCTGACTGACCTTGACCTAGAGGGCATGGGGTATTATACTTTTGAGAAGGGTACTTTTGCCGGCGTGAATGATGTGATTGTTTCTGCCACAGGGTATACAGGTTCTGGTGGGTTTGAGATATATGTAAATAATGCCGATGCCAAAGCTGTTTGGGATCAGGTTTTTGAGGCAGGCAAGCCATTGGGTATTCAGCCTATTGGGTTAGGGGCCAGAGATACTTTGCGGTTAGAGATGGGCTTTTGCCTGTATGGTAATGATATTGACGATACCACCTCGCCATTAGAAGCCGGGTTGGGCTGGGTAACCAAGTTTACCAAAACGTTTATTAACAGTGAGGCCCTAAAGCAGCAAAAAGAGGCTGGCGTTACACGCAGGCTGGTGGCTATAGAAATGATAGACAAGGGCATACCCCGCCAGGGGTACCCCATTAAAAATACTGATGGTGAGCAGGTGGGGCATATTACCTCTGGCACACAAAGCCCCTCAATGGGTATAGGTGTGGCTTTGGGCTACGTGAACAAGCCGTTTACCAAGGCAGGTACCGAACTGCTGATTGGGGTACGCAAGCGCGACCTGAAGGCGCAGGTAGTGAAACTACCTTTTTATAAAGAGAAGTAGAAGGTTTATGAAGCAACCAATTGATGTTTGCCTGAGCCCCGAGCTGCTGCACCTGTATGATATTACCGAAAGCATTGTGGTGGTGACTGATATTTTAAGAGCCACCACCTGCATGACGGCCGGGCTGGCCAGTGGTGTAGCTTCTATTGTGCCTGTGGCTACTTTAGATGAGTGCCGGGCCTTGCAACAGCAAGGCTATGTGGCCGGTGCCGAGCGTGATGGAAAACCAGTAGCCGGTTTTGATATGGGCAACTCGCCATTTAGTTATATGGATGAAGCTATTAAGGGCAGGCAGGTGGCCATGA
>CAZXTW010000029.1:0-18631 GCA_964643525.1 uncultured Roseivirgaceae bacterium | reverse complement strand
GGCCACCCTGAACCGCCGAAATGGCTTTATTCAGGGGTATACCATACAGGTTTACAGTGGCAGCAGCCGTGAGGCAGCTAATAAAGCCAAACAAAAGGTATATATGGCTTCGCCAGATGCTGAGCCGGCTGTTAAGTGGGTTTCGCCCAATTATAAGGTAAAGGTTGGCCTGTTTACAGAGCACCTGAAAGCCCAAAAGCTATTCATTACTTTAAAAGAAGAGTTTCCTAACGCTATTCTGATTCCGGAAAGGATAGGGTTTAATAATTAACTTTTAAACGCCTTTATGGAATTACTTCAAAGCGTTAAACACCTTGCTGAGGCGCGTTTTACAGAAACAGTTCAAATCAGGAGGCACCTGCACCAATACCCTGAGTTGTCGTTTAACGAGCATAAAACAGCTGCCTACATAGCCCAGCAGCTTAATGCCATGGGTATTGAGGTAAAAGATCGGCTGGTAGAAACTGGCCTGGTAGCCACGATTGAAGGCACTAAACCCGGTGGCAAGGTAGTGGCCCTCAGGGCAGATATTGATGCCCTGCCCATTGTTGAAGCCAACGAGGTAAGCTATAAATCAAAAAACCAGGGCGTAATGCACGCCTGCGGGCACGATGTGCACACGGCATCGTTACTGGGTGCAGCATGGATATTACAACAGCTGCGCGACCAATTTGCCGGTAAGGTTAAGCTAATATTCCAGCCCGGCGAAGAAAAGTTGCCCGGTGGTGCTTCATTAATGATTAAAGCCGGTGCCCTTGAAAACCCCAAACCCCAGAGTATTATAGGGCAACATGTAATGCCATTAATACCTGCGGGCAAGGTGGGCTTTAGAGAGGGCATGTACATGGCCAGTGCAGATGAAATTTACTTTACCGTAACTGGTAAAGGGGGCCATGCAGCTATGCCTGAGTTTAATATTGACCCGGTGCTGGTTACCTCACATATTATTGTGGCCCTGCAGCAGGTTATAAGCCGGGTAATGAACCCAAGAATACCTTCAGTATTATCATTTGGCAAGGTACAGGCCAACGGTGCTACCAATGTAATACCCAACCAGGTGCATGTTGAAGGTACTTTCAGAACTATGGATGAAGAGTGGCGCGCCATTGCCCATGATAAGATGAAGCATA
This sequence comes from uncultured Roseivirgaceae bacterium, assembly GCA_964643525.1. GTDB lineage: Bacteria > Bacteroidota > Bacteroidia > Cytophagales > Cyclobacteriaceae > CAZXTW01. The sequence continues at coordinate 17,501 of CAZXTW010000029.1, read as the reverse complement.
TGGCTGAACATATAGCTACCGGCATGGGGGCCACCTGCGCGTTTGAAATTAAAAAGGGGTACCCGTTTTTAAAAAACCACCCAGGCCTGACCAGCCGTGCCAGAAAATATGCTGAAGCTTATTTGGGGGCAGATAATGTGGTTGACCTTGACCTGTGGATGGCTGCCGAAGACTTTTCGTATTATTCACAAGAAATGGACGCCTGCTTTTACCGCTTAGGCACAGCCAATGCAGATAGAGGCATTACATCGTCTGTGCATACCCCTACGTTTGATATTGACGAAAGTGCGCTTACTATAGGCACAGGCTTAATGGCCTGGCTGGCACTTGAACAGCTTTACTAGTAGCGGGTTTCTTCTTGTTCGGGCTGTACCTTACTTACCTCAAATACAAAGTTACCAATGCGTTCAAGGGTATAGAAAATGTCTTTGTAGATCATGGTAGACTTTAAGTTGGCTTGATCCTTTATAGAATCGAGGTGGGCCGCTTTCAGTAAACCAATATGGTGGATTAACTGCTCTTTTACAGTAGAGGCATTATTGACGGCAGGGCCATCGTTTGTGGCCTGTTGTAAGTTGCCGCACATGATATCAATCGCATGATCAATAAAGGTCAATGCAGTTTTTAAATCAGCAATTTGCGTTTCAGTAAACTTAAAGCCCTTATCGGTATTGCGCTTAATATCAACCCCTGCCTCATAAAGCAGGTCAGCAAGCCTCTCTATGTCGTCAACCTGGCCTAGCAATACTTTTATCTGTTTGGTGGCGCTTTCGCTCAGTTCACCTTCAACCAGTTTCAATATGTACTTACTGATGGCTTCAGCGTATTGATCTGTTAAGTCTTCTTGTGCGGCCAGCGTGCGCAACAGTTTATCATGCTTGGCATGGGTAGGGTTGTTGAGCATGTCAACCACTACTGATGTCATGTCTTTCAGCTTTTGGCCAAAAACAGCCAATTCTTTTCTGGCGTTTAACATGCCGCTCAGTTCATCGGTACGGAAAACGTCAACGCCAATGTATTTAAACCCAACTTTATCTTGTTCTTGCTTATCTGGCACAAGTTTGATTACTGCCCGTTCAATAAGCGAAACAAACCACACCATTAATGAGGTGTTCACAATATTAAAGGTTACATGAAAGCCAGTGAGGGTGTAAGACACCAGCTTGTTTTGCACCTCTGGGTCTGTAGAACCTACCATTTCTGGCGCGATGTAGTTTGAAATCAAGTACTGCACCAAATTTAAGAACGGGTAAAAAAGCAGCAGCATCCACAGCACACCAAAGCAGTTAAAAATGAAATGGGCGCGAGCTGCACGCTTGGCATGAATATTACCTACTAAAGCGGCCAGGTTGGCTGTAATGGTGGTTCCTATATTCTCACCCAGCACTATGGCAGCGCCTACATCTAATGGTATTAAGCCTTGAATACACAAGGTTAAGGTTAACGCCATGGCTGCACTAGATGACTGCACGATAATAGTCAGGGCAGTACCGATCAATATAAAGATAACGATAGAGATGTACCCCAGGTCGGCCAGGTCTGTTACCCATTGCATTGAAAAGCTTTCTGGGTCTGGCACTGAGTTTTTTAAGAAGCTAAGCCCCATAAACAGCAAAGCAAAGCCAATTAAAAACTCACCGATAGACTTTAGCTTTTCCCATTTCACGAACATTAATGGAAAGCCCACGGCTATAATTGGCAGGGCATAGGTAGCGAGGCTAAACTTAGAAAAGCCAAGGGTAACAATTAAAATGCCAGTAATAGTTGTGCCTATGTTGGCCCCCATGATCACACCAATGGCCTGACGCAGGTTAAGCAGTGCTGCATTCACAAACCCCACCACCATAACCGTTGTGGCAGATGATGACTGAACCAGTGAGGTGGTAACAAAACCAGTGAAAATACCACTGATTCGGTTGGTAGTCATGTAACCAAGTATTGTGCGTAGTTGATTACCAGCGGCTTTTTGAATGCCCTCACTCATTATTTTCATTCCGTAGATGAAAAACCCAAGTGAGCCAATCAACTTTAATGTTTCAAAAACTCCAAATTGCATAATCTTAAAAGAGAGGAACGGGACGCAAAATTAGCGCTTCTATTAAACAATTAAATCAATAGTAAGCACCGTGGATAGATCACAACCAAAGATATGTGTTAATTAATTATTAATACAAGAATAGGTATAAGTTTTGTTTTTAACAATTGTTTTATTCAGGTTGCTCACTTGAGTAGAAATGGATTTTTATCTTTGTGCTCATTTTGCAGTAGCATAATTGTACAATCACACTTGTAACAATTTTATTGTATTAGCTGGTGTGTATTTGTACCTGGGTTTCACCTGCCTTATGTAAAGGGGGTGCCTGTATTAGTATTAATAAAGTATTCGTATTGAGCTTACAGTCATATATTAAAACGCTTACTGATAACACCGAGCAAGGGTATGCATTAAACGCGAGGGAAGGTGCTGCTAAGTTGGAGCAAGAGCACGAGGGTTCACCCAAGGGGCCTTTTAAGCGGCCATACTTGAAAACCATTGCTTTTGCCTTGCTATACCTGGCGTTGTTTTTGTTTTCGTTAGACCTTATGTCGCATGCCTTTAGCCACCTGGGGCAAGGCATGGCAGAGTCTATCATACAAACGGCATCCAACCCGTTTATTGGTATTTTTGTAGGCCTGGTAGTTACTGCTATTATTCAAAGTAGCTCCACCACCACCTCAATTGTGGTGGCTTTGGTGGCCAGCAACACCCTGGGCTTTAATACGGCAATACCCATAATCATTGGCGCTAACATTGGTACTACGCTTACCAGTACCTTAGTATCTTTAAGCTTTATTACAAAGAAAGGAGAATTCAGAAAGGCCTTGTCTACAGGGGCAGTACATGATGTGTTTAATATACTGCTTACCTTTATTCTTTTCCCTTTAGAGTATTATTACGGCTTTTTGTCAAACCTGAGCCAGGCTATTGCCGCCAACTTGTATGCTGGCCCTGAAGTTACTGCCAGTAGCGCCATTGTACCTGATAATCATTCTGCCACTTCATTAGGCGATTTTTTAGTGCATAGCCTGAAATGGAATGGCGTAATACCATTAATTGTCTCGTTTATTCTGTTGTTTGCTTCTATCAAAGCACTTTCAAACATTATTTATAAACGGCTAATTGGCGCTTCAAGAAGTAGGTTTCAACAAATTGCCTTCAGCAGCCCGTTTAAGTCATTTATGTTTGGCACTTTCATTACCTCAATGGTTCAATCAAGTTCTATTACAACCACGTTAATAGTACCCCTTGCTGCTACAGGTAAACTATCGCTTAAAAAAGCCTTTCCGTTTGTTATGGGGGCCAATATTGGTACTACCATTACTGCCCTTATTGCAGCTTCATTTAAATCTGAAGCTGCCATGGCCATTGCTATTTGCCATTTGTTGTTTAATCTAATTGGCGTGGCCATTTTTCTGCCTTTTCCTTTCATTAGGCATTTGCCAGTTTTAATAGCGTCTTATCTGGGGCAGTTAACCACCAAAAACAGAATAGTTGGTTTTGTGTACATATTACTTACCTTCTTTTTGCTGCCCTTTATCTTAATTTATATCAGCAACCTAAATTGATTGTGCACTCAAATACCTTATACCAAGTATTTGTATCATTAGCGCACATGCTGTTTAATTTTTACTAATATTGGCAATCTGTTCATTAAACTCATCTTGGCTTGAAAACCCTTTACGATGATATAAAAAAATACATTGAGCTGCGTTTAGAGTTAGCAGGCATTGAGTTTCAAGAAAATCTGACTGAAATTATCAGTAGGGTCTTGATCTTAATGGTACTGCTTGTAATCGCCAGCACATTTCTAGGCTTTTTAAGCCTGTCGTTAGCGTTTTATCTGGGCGAGGTTTTCAATGCGCAAAGCCTGGGCTTTTTGGCTGTGGCGCTGTTGTACCTGTTGGTAGGTATAGTACTTGTTGTATTGTATAGAAGCAGAAGTGGCCATGTAAAAGCAAGAATACTGACTATTATTGCTAAAGCGATCAACAATAAATCCAACCAGAATGGATGAGACGACCCCTAACCTGCAACAACGGAAACAGGCATTGAAACAACAAATTGTGCAGCAGGAAGAGAAAATTGTTGAAGATGCCAATAGACTTAAAAAGAAAGTAGTAAGGGTTGCTGCAATAGCTGCGGTGAGTGGCCTGACAGCCGTATTATTAGCTAAGCTGTTAACATCAGGAAGCAATAATGAGGAGGAGCAACCCGAGTATGATGATGATGCACCTGAAACAGTAGATAAAGGCCCGGCCATACCTAGAGGAAATTCATTGGCAGCCCGAATAAAAAAAGAAGCTACGCTTGTTGTAGCCGAGTTGGCCAGAGAGGCAATTAAAAAACTTCTGGAAAAAGACACTTATGAGCAATAGGTCAAACATTTACAGCCAGCTGGCTGGGGCCCATGCCGAAGGCAAAAAAGGATTTGCGGTACTTATTGACCCAGACAAGGTAAATGACCGTGATTATTGCATTGAAACTATCAAGAAAAGTGTAGACAACCAGGTGAGTTACTTTTTTGTTGGTGGCAGCTTACTGACTACCAACAACCTTGGCGCTATTATTAAGCTAATAAAGGCCAATAGTAATGTGCCAGTAGTTCTTTTTCCAGGTAATTACATGCAAATTAATGCTGAGGCAGATGCGCTGCTGTTTCTGTCATTAATCAGTGGCAGAAATGCCGAGTTTTTAATTGGGCAGCATGTGGTTAGTGCCCCAATTATAAAACGCAGTTGCCTTGAGTTGCTACCAACTGGGTATATGTTGATTGACTCTGGCAATAAAACTTCTGTAGAGTATATGAGTAATACCGCACCCATACCTGCCAATAAACCCACAATTGCATCAAGCACGGCAATGGCTGGTGAAATGCTGGGCCTTAAATTAATATATTTAGAAGCAGGCAGCGGTGCATTGCACCCTGTACCCCCCAAAATAATTTCTGCCGTGCGCAAAGTAGTAGAGTTACCTATTGTGGTTGGTGGCGGTATTAACACCCAGGAAAAAGCTCGAATGGCCTTTAAGGCTGGTGCCGACCTGCTGGTGGTAGGTAACGTATTGGAGCAATCAAATGATTTTTTAGCTGCCCTTGGGCAGGAGGTTAAAGCTTATAACACAGCCTCATTAAACATTCATTAATGACTCTCTTCTCCTCATTTTACCAGCAGGGATACCAAACATCATTTTAAAACGCCTACAAAAATAGGCGGTGTCTTTGTAGCCCACTTCTCTGCCAATCTCTCTAATACTTTTCTTTGAGGTGCGTAGTAGGTTAACAGCCATTTCCATGCGTTGGTATTCAATATAGTCTTGAGGGTTAATGCCTGTAAGCATCTTAAAGTATTGGCCCACGTAGTCTTCAGATACATTGGCAACACTGGCCAGGGTTTTATTTGAAAGATCACCCCCCAGGTTTTCTTTAATATAGGCGAATATATCAATTAGCCTAGGGTCTTTAAAATAAGTACTGTTGGTTGCCAACTGTTCAACAAACAGCCTGTTTTCAAGAATATACCGCACTATCTCTACTACAATATGGTCTGTTTCGAGCTTCACAATCCGGTTCTTGCCGGGCTTGTTAGAGGTCACCTCATAAAGTACACTCTTAATGAGCTCATTCACGACCTTATTGTTCTCAATCAAAAAGGGAGGGATATCAAGAGAAGCAAAAAAGTTTACAGAGTCAAACACCTTGGCTTCAAACGTAACGTAGCTAAAGCTTTCAAGGTCGCTTACTGTTTCTTCACCCGGCGAGAAGTTCTCAAAGTACTTATCCTTCTCGTTAATGAAGTCATCGTTGGTTAATGCATTCGATGTTCCAGTACCATATGAAATGGCTACTGATTTACCACCAGGAATAAATAAAAGGCTGCCAGCAGGTATTACAACTCCTTCATTGTCTATTCTAATCTGACCCTTATGTACGTAAAGAATTGTATTTTCTACGTCATAAAAGTTTTGAATAGTAATGGGTTGTAATATTCTAATATTCTTTGCCTTAATAAACCTGACGCTAAGTGATTCAATAATTTTATTGTAGTCTTCCATTTGCTATAAAATCACTTGTTCTAAAGAAGTATCAAGAAAGGAGCTTATTATAGCTTAGATTTGTATAAATCTAATAGAAAAATACAAATAAACAAAATTTTGTTAATAGGGGATATGAAATTTTTACTATCCCCATTTTTAAGAACCAATATTGTCAGGTTATTTAAGGCACATTTTACTTGAGCAGCTCCCGTGAAATAACAATTTTTTGTATTTCAGATGTGCCTTCGTATATCTGTGTTATTTTGGCATCACGCATTAAGCGCTCAACATGAAATTCTTTTACAAAGCCATAACCACCATGTACCTGCACTGCCTCTACACTAACATCCATGGCAACTTTTGATGCATATAATTTTGCCATTGCACTGGCATGGGCATATTCCCGTTTAGCATCTTTTAAATAGGCTGCCTGTAAACACAGCAAGCGAGCTGCTTCAATTTCAGTGGCCATATCGGCCAGTTTAAACTGAATGGCCTGATGGTTAGCTATTTGTGTGCCAAATGCTTTGCGCTCTTTGGCATACTTTACTGATAATTCATATGCGCCAGAAGCTATACCCAGGGCCTGAGCGGCTATACCAATGCGGCCACCGTTTAGGGTTTTCATTGCAAACTTAAAGCCAAAGCCGTCGTCGCCAATTCTGTTTTCTTTTGGCACCTTCACATCAGTAAACATCAGTGAGTGTGTGTCTGAGCCACGAATGCCCAATTTGTTTTCTTTCTTGCCTACTACAAACCCTTCCATGCCCTTTTCAACTATCAGTGCGTTAATGCCTTTATGGCCTTTTTCAGGGTCGGTTTGGGCAATCACTAAATACACTGATGCTGAGTTGCCATTGGTAATCCAGTTTTTGGTGCCATTCAGTAAGTAATGGTCACCTTTATCTTCGGCGGTGGTTTTTTGTGATGTAGCATCTGAGCCAGCTTCAGGCTCTGACAAACAGAAGGCCCCAATAATTTCGCCACTGGCCAGCCTGGTGAGGTATTTTTCTTTTTGTGCCTCTGTGCCAAAAGTTTCAAGCCCCCAGCATACCAATGAGTTATTGACAGACATACTTACAGAAGCTGATGCGTCAATCTTGGAAATTTCTTCCATAGCCAACACATAAGAAACCGTATCCATGCCCCCACCATTATACTTTGGGTCAACCATCATGCCCATAAAACCCAGTTCTCCCATTTTACGCACCTGCTCTTTAGGGAAGGTCTGCGTTTCATCACGCTCAATAACACCAGGTAGCAGCTCTGACTGGGCAAAATCACGGGCTGCATCTCTTACCGCACGTTGCTCTTCAGTTAATTCAAAATTCATTCGGGTTGAAGTTACTTGTTAAAATTTATCAGACGGCGAATATAATCAATCTAAGGCGCATACTTATGTGTGCCAACAATTATCCACATTGATGGGTTTCATCGTGAATACACAACTATTTCTAATGTTTATTGCCAACAAGGCATTGGCAAAAGCAATTATTGCACTCAAGGCAATTGGCAAAATGTGCGGTATAAAAAGCTGTGAAAGGCAAAATGTGCCAACAGGCTAAAAATTGTGGGCTTACCCTTGCTTAGAAGCACTTATTTTTTCGATAATTGACGAAGTTGAAAAGCCCTTTACCAGGGGGATGGTTTCTACTTTGCCCCCACGCTCAATTACATGGTCAGCACCTACTATATTGTTTACCTGATAATCATTGCCTTTAACAAGTACGTCTGGGTTAAGCTGTTGTATTAGCTGAAGGGGCGTATCTTCATTGAAAAACACCACTAAGTCAATAAAAGCAAGCGCTGCCATAACCCTTGCCCGTGCATACTCGGGCACTACGGGCCTTGAAGGGCCTTTTAGCCGACTAACTGACTGATCGGTATTTAACCCAAGTACCAGTTTAGTGCCTTTTTGGCTGGCCTTTTCAAGATAATCTACATGGCCCAAATGAAGAATATCAAAACAGCCATTGGTAAACACCACCTGCTGGTCTTCCTGAGTTCTCCACCTGGCAATCAATGCCTTGGCCTCACTTGTGCTGCAAATCTTTGATTCTGTCATTGTCTTTAGCTATTTTTCTTTTAGCAAAGGTTTGGGCTAAAACCAGGCAAACTGCCCCAACAGCAATAATGGTTACCAATTGAGAGGTATGCAATAGGGTAGCAAATGCTAATCCGTCGGGCTTACTTATGCCATATACAACCAGTACACCGCCAACTAAATAATGATAGGTGCCAAACCCCCCTTGCACCGGGGCAACCATAGCAAGGCCTGCCATAGCTAAAATAGAAAGGCCCGCCAGTGGGGTTAAGTCATGTGTTTCTGGTATGGAATAGATCATTACATATGACATTAAATAATAGGTAAGCCATATGACTAATGTTGATAAGAAAAAGCCCAGCTTATTATCAACATGCTTAAATGAGGTAAGGCCTTTTTTAAAGTCGCCTAGTACTGAAAGTACTTTTAAGTACAACCTATGTTGTAAAAACTTATGCTTATAGGCCCTGTACAACAGGTAAAGCACAAGTAATAAAAAGAGGCCTGCCAGCATGGCATATATGATAAGTTGAGCCAGGTTGCCCTTGTCAGACCATGCAGTGGTAATGCTGCTACGAAAAAAAGCATTGAGGCGGTCATACTCAATAATTAAGTCAAGCAACAGAATTAACAGCAGGCTAATGGCATCAAAGATACGCTCAACCAGTACGGTTCCAAATGAAGTAGATATGGGCACACCGTCAGTGCGTTTCAACAACCCGCAACGGTACACTTCGCCAGCCCTGGGCAGTACCAGGTTAACCACATACATACACATTAATAATACCATAAGCCTAAGCACGGCCAACCTATAGCCCAGTGGTTTAAACAACAGTTGCCAACGGTAGGCCCTGGCCCAATGGCTTACAAGCGACAAGACCATAGAAAGCAGCACCCAGCGGTAGTCTGCCTCCTTAAGTGTGGCCATCATGTCAACAATATCAATATCGTTGTCTGTAAATAGGAAGTATAAAATAATACCCGCCAGGCCAAACGGTATTAGGTATTTAAGTACTGACTTGAAGTTCACCTAATTCAATGGTTATTAAAGAGTTTGTACATGCTGTGAATGAATGGCTCAAAAGTAAAACGAAATTAGCCAAGCATTACCACTGCCAGCCCTTAAACGTCAAAAATTATATTATCAATTAGCCTGATTTGGCCAACAAACGCAGCTATAAACAAGGCTACCTGTTGTACGCCATTGGCAGAGTCAATCAGTTCAAACGTATTGGCATTGGCAGCAGCTAAATACTCAAGTGTAATTAACTCGTGCGCATTCAAGCGCGCTTTAGCTGTTTTTAAGGCTTCAGCAAGGTTATTGCCGTCAAGAATACTGGCTTGTACTGATACCAGGGCTTGATACAATGCTGGGGCAACGGCCCTTGCCTGGTTAGTAAGCCGTCGGTTGCGTGATGAATAGGCCAGGCCATCGGCTTCACGTACAGTAGGTACCCGCACAAGGGTAACAGGCATGCTTAAATCACGCACCAGCTGAGTAATTATGGCATACTGCTGCAGGTCTTTCTGCCCAAAATAAGCGCTGTTTGGCTGTACTATATTAAATAGCTTGGCTACAACAATACCCACCCCATTAAAATGGCCTGGTCTTTTGGCCCCTTCCATCACTTGTTCTAAATCACCAAAATTAATGCTTAGCCTGGGTAGGGTGGGGTATATATCTTTGGCTTCGGGGCAAAATAAAATATCGCACCGGGCATCCTTTAACAGTTTTGTGTCATTATCTAAATCACGAGGGTAATGTTCAAGGTCTGCCTGATTATTAAACTGGGTAGGATTAACAAAAATACTACAAACTGTGAGATCGTTGTTTGAAACAGATGCTTCAATCAGGGCCAAATGGCCGGCATGTAAAGCACCCATAGTGGGTACAAAGCCTATGGTTTTACCAGCTTGCCGCTCATGAATGAGCAATTCTATGAGGGCATTTTGGTGTTTAACAACACGCATGTATTGGCTAGCTTTTCATTGAGACCGGCTAAAATAAGACTTGCAAAACAATAAATCTTGAAAAACGAGAGGAATTTTGTAATTTTGTAGTCCCGTTTTGAATGTTACCAAAAAACTCACACCAATATGTCAAATCTTCGAATTCTTTACGTAGCTACAGAAATTAATCCTTTTCTTCAAACTACAGAGGTTGCCGATTTTGTTCGTAAGCTCCCTCAAGGTATGCAGGAAAGAGGTATGGAGATAAGAATTCTGGTACCAAGGTTTGGACTGATAAATGAAAGAAAAAACAGACTGCATGAGGTTGTAAGGCTATCAGGCATCAATATTGCTGTTGGCGATGAAGAAAAACCTTTAGTGATAAAAGTGGCATCTATACCTAATGCAAAGCTTCAGGTTTATTTTATTGACAATGAAGATTACTTCCACAGAAAGTCTGTGTTTTTTGACAAAGAAGACAGATTCCATGAAGATAATGACGAGCGCGCCATCTTCTTTTGCAAAGGAGTATTAGAAACAGTTAGAAAATTAGGCTGGTCGCCTGATATTGTACATTGCAATGACTGGATGACCTCTCTTATTCCGATGTACCTGAAAACCACCTATAAGAACGACCCTATCTTTAAAACTGCCAAAACTGTGTTTACTGTATATGATAACGAGTTTACGCATAAGTTTGACAGTAACCTGTTAGATAAGGTAAAAATGATTGACATTGAAGACAGCATGCTGAGCCCACTGCTTTCTGCTGACTTTGAAGGATTCATTAAAATGGGTGTAGAATATGCCGATGCGGTGATTAAGGCAGAAGAAAAATTTAGCCCCGGCATCAATAAATTGTTTTCAGAGTACGTTAATGATAAAAAAATAGAAACCATTGAACAAGACGAAAACTTTTTAGACTCATACTATAACCTATATAATGAACTTGTGGGATAAACGATTGGGGCTATTTTCTTTAATAGCCCTACTTTTCTTTTCATGTGAGGAGAGCAATGAGATTGGATTAGAGTTAGATCCAAATCAAGACAATATACAAACCATAACAGATGTAATACCTTTAACGGCCAGCACCCTGCTGTTAGACTCCGTTCAAACTTCCAGCACAGGTCGTTTGTTAGTGGGCAGCGTTCAGGATCCCGTGTTTGGCCCAACAAGCACCACATCATTTACTGAACTTAGGCCAGACATATTAAACCCTACGCTAGACTCATTAACTGAGTATGACTCAATTGAGTTGAGGCTAAGGGTTACATATGCCTACGGGCCTATAGAATCTCAACAATTATTTACCATACACCAGTTAACGCAAACCTTGCGTAGTACGGTAATTGTACCTACAGACCAAGCACCAGTGTTTTATGCTGTTGATGAGGTTGATTTTAATACCCAGGTATTGGGTACAGCAGCCTATGATACCTTTGACGTGTCATTTACTATTAAGCTAGACGATGCTTTTGGGCGCCAGTTGTTTGATGATATCAAAGACAGCGATGCCATTTACCCCGATACCGTATCGCAGGAGGCCTTCAACGCATATTTCAAAGGGTTGGCAATTGTGCCTGATGCCAATAATACGTCAGTGCTAGGGTTCGAAACGGCCTCTAATGAATCAAGACTTATTGTTTACCATAGTGAGCCCGACGATACTGTAGCCAGTGCAATTAACTTTAGTCTGAACGGCAGCATTAGTCAGTTCTATAATATCTCTGCTGACAGAAGTGGTACTATAACTGCACCTATTACTGCCCTTAATACAGTATACCCGCCAATAAATGGCCAGGTGTTTTTGCAGTCAGGCACAGGTATGGTAACCAAAGTTGATATTTCAACATACAGTGATTTTCTAGATACCATACCTGCAGTGGTATTAAATAAGGTGTATATTGATATTGGCCCGGTAAATGATTTTCCTGAAGGCTTTGACCCCCCCAGTGTATTGACTTTAAATGCGCTGGACACCAATAGAATAAACGACATTGAAACTGATGCAGCCGGCCTTTTTCGTACCTTACTTAATGTTGGCCAACTGGGTAGCCCGTTGCTTGGACAGCGTGAAATTGTGCTTGACACAGATTTGAATTCTTACTCGGTTGATATTACGAGCTACGTCAGAAACCTGGAAGACGGGCTTGTTACGGCCGATCAAACTGAGTTTCTTATATACCCACGTGGTATGGGTACTTCTGTTAACCGCTATGCATTAGATACTGACAACCTGCAATTGCGGATAGTGTACACTACCTTCGGCTCACAATAGCCAAATTACTCTAATCAACGTCTAAATACAGTCTGCTTATGTGTGGAATAGTAGGTTATATAGGTGATAAACAAGCCTACCCTATCATTATTAAGGGCCTTCAAAGGCTTGAATACAGAGGGTATGACAGTGCCGGTGTGGCATTGATTGATGATGAACTGAACCTTTATAAGAAAAAGGGTAAAGTCAGTGATTTAGAAGCGCATACTGAAGATGTAAACCGCGGAGGTAAAATTGGCATTGGGCACACCCGCTGGGCAACCCACGGCGAGCCTAACAATGAAAATGCGCACCCGCACACATCATCTGACGGTAAGCTGGCTATGATCCATAATGGCATCATTGAAAACTACAGCTCATTAAAGCAGGATTTAATTAACAGGGGCCATACGTTTCAAAGTGAAACAGACTCTGAAGTAGCCATTCATTTTGTTGAAGACATTCTTAAAAACGAAGGCTGTAGCCTTGAAGAGGCTGTAAGGCTGGCACTTACCCAAATTGTTGGGGCTTACGCCATTGTGATTATTTCTCAAGATGAGCCCGGTGTAATGATTGCTGCACGTAAGGGCAGCCCATTGGTGTTAGGGCTTGGCAATAAAGAGTATTTTGTAGCTTCTGATGCGACGCCTATTATTGAATACACCAATGAGGTGGTTTATCTCAATGATTACGAAATAGCCATTATTCGTGACAATGAGTTAAAGATTAAAAATACGCAGGATGTGCCCCTGACACCCTATGTACAAACAATTGATTTAGAGTTAGAGGCTATTGAGAAGGGTGGTTATGAGCATTTTATGCTAAAAGAAATATTTGAGCAGCCCAAATCAATTAGGGATTGCATGCGCGGCAGGTTGAGTGCTTCTAATGGGCATTTAGTACTTGGTGGCATACGCGAATACGAAAATAAGCTTATTAATGCCGAGCGTATTATCATGATAGCCTGTGGCACCTCATGGCATGCCGGCCTGGTGGCTGAATACCTCTTTGAAGAGTTTTGCCGCATACCGGTTGAAGTAGAATATGCCTCTGAGTTTAGATACAGAAACCCGATCATAAAGGAAGGTGATGTAGTGATTGCCATTTCACAGTCAGGTGAAACTGCCGATACTATTGCCGCTATAGAGTTGGCCAAATCAAAAGGGGCTGTGATATTTGGCGTTTGTAATGTAGTAGGGTCTACCATTTCAAGAATCTCTCACGAGGGTGCCTATACACATGCTGGCCCTGAAATTGGGGTAGCCAGTACCAAAGCATTTACTGCACAGCTTACTGTATTGGCTATGATAGCCCTTACTGTAGCGCACAAAAGAGGCACTATTACCGAGCGCCGGTACCGTGAATTACTGGTAGAGCTTGAAAATATACCGAATAAGGTTGAGAAGGCGCTGAAGCTAAACAGCCAGATTGAGTTTATTGCTGACCTGTTTAAAGATGCCAGAAACTTTTTATACCTGGGCCGGGGCTATAACTTTCCGGTAGCGCTTGAAGGCGCACTGAAGCTTAAAGAAATATCTTATATACATGCAGAAGGTTACCCGGCTGCTGAAATGAAGCATGGGCCCATTGCCCTGATTGATGAAGAAATGCCCGTGGTATTTATTGCCACCCGAGATAGCTCGTACGATAAGGTGGTATCTAATATACAAGAGGTAAAAGCACGTAAGGGCAAAGTAGTATCAGTGGTAACTGAAGGCGATGCACTGATACCTAAAATGTCTGAATTTGTAATAGAGGTACCCTCTACTGACGAAGCCTTTATGCCTATGGTATCTGTCATTCCGTTACAGCTGCTGTCATACCATATTGCCGTAATGCGGGGCTGTAATGTTGACCAACCCAGAAACCTGGCCAAATCAGTTACGGTAGAATAAAGCAAAAATATAAAGCGAGCCATACCAAAGCCCTTACCCTTACAGGTCAGGGCTTTTTTTCTGATTTCACCACAGGTATGTCTAAATTAGTTTAGTCTGAAAGTTTGTATGGGGTGCCGCTGTTTTTCTTTGGGCAGTGTTACTTAATTGGTGTGCTGGTTTTGCTCACCCTGGTGGTAAGCAATGGCCTTATAAAAGTACAAAAGCGGTCTTGAGCGGAGGATGAGCGGACCAATAGCGGACCTACGCCGAACCTATATTTTTTGAAATTTTGGCTAAATTCTTAGTTTTATACAATTATGTGGTGGGCTTTAGTGAGTTATTGACTCTTGGCTAAAGTTTACTTTTTTCCGGGCATATGTGTAATGGCTGTGTTGTTATAATAAATCCGGGCAGCAAGCCCCTTTGGTGGCACTTATCATGGCAAGCGCCCTGCATTAGCCAGTTGTCATTAATTGTTGGTAGTATTCTTGTTTTAGAAGTGGGCATATTTTGTACCGTTCTTCTTTGGTGTCATGCCAAAGGGCTTCTAGCAACTGGTACACATGCTCAATGCCTATCAGGCTGCACCATTCAAACGGGCCATGGGGATAGCCAGTACCCAGCTTCATTCCCTTGTCAATATCAGCTTTATTGGCTGTGCCCTCTTGCAAGGTATAGTAGGCTTCATTAATGACCATTACAATAGGCCGGGGGCTTACCATACCCACCCTGTCATGCACAAGTAAATATTCTGCCTTTAAGAAGGCCATAATTGCGGTTAGTTGGTCTGTTGGCACATCAGGGCCTGCTGTTAGTTCTAGCTGGGGCTTATCAAAAAATGCAGGTAAGCCATTAAAGCCAAAAATGCTGCAAGCGGGCTTGCCATATTGGGCACATAAGGCGTTAAGTGAGTGCTTTACTGTATGGCTAAAAACCACCTTTGATGGGCTTAACTTGTGGTACTTTTGAAATACCTCTGGGGCCTGGTCAATGGTAAAGTCAAAAATGGCATGGGCTGCCTCAGCTTGAGGTTCAACCAAACTATTAGCCAAGGCAATGTTGTCAGAGCCTAAATGGCTAAACTTAGTGTTAAACTCAGCTTGTTGTTGCTGGTTTCCTACAATCAGAATATTCATTTTTACTATTTTGGCCCAAAGTTAACATAAATCAAATTGACCATGCCCAAGCAAATTATCATTACTGATCATGCCCCTGCCCCCATTGGCCCATATAGCCAGGCTGTACTGGCTAATAACCAGCTGTTCGTATCTGGCCAGGTGGCCATTGACCCTGCTACAAATGAACTGATAGAAGGTAATATTACTGATGAAACCCACCAGGTAATGAAAAACCTTTCTGCCATATTGCAGGCAGCAGGCTTAAGCTTTGCACACGTGGTAAAATGCAGCATTTTTGTAAAAGACATGAATGATTTTGCCACGATTAATGCTGCTTACGGGCATTATTTTACTGAGAACCCGCCTGCACGAGAAACCGTAGAGGTAAGCTGCCTGCCTAAAAATGTAAATGTTGAAATTTCTTGCATAGCCATAACTGACTAGTGGCGGTATGAAACTATGGCCTGCGGTTACTGAAACGCTGGTATTACCTGTGCCTGGCAAAATAGCACTGCAAAAACTGAAACAGCATGTTTTTGAGCCAGACCACCATGATCATAGCGATGCCAGACACAAACATAAGTTTATTGGCCGCATTCATGATGAAGGGTTTCAAATACATCGCAGGCTAAAACACCCTGAAAACTACTTGCCCCTGATTAAAGGCAGCCTTTAGCAAACCTCTAAGGGCTTCCTTATTTTTATTGAATACAAGCTCATATTCAGTACCAGGTTATTTATGGTTTTCTCATTGGCGCTTTCATTGCTTATGACCCTTGTTTTTGCATTTGCACAACCAAAACCATTCTATGCCTTTGTTTCTTTATGTGTTGGTATCGCTATTTATATCGTTACAATCATTAATTTTGATCGTCAGGTAAAGCTGTCGAAAGAAATCTTGCACAGCATATTTTATAATTGATTGGCTAGACAAACAGCCTTAAAAACACCAATATC
The DNA here is from genome assembly GCA_964643525.1 of uncultured Roseivirgaceae bacterium. Taxonomy (GTDB): domain Bacteria; phylum Bacteroidota; class Bacteroidia; order Cytophagales; family Cyclobacteriaceae; genus CAZXTW01. Next base: position 1,222 of record CAZXTW010000029.1, on the reverse strand, counting down.
CAGAATGGACCAAGAAGTACGCGTACGGTTTGCCCCCAGCCCTACAGGGGCATTACACATTGGCGGCCTCAGAACAGCCTTATACAACTACCTGTTTGCTCGAAATCTGGGCGGCAAAATGCTGCTCAGAATTGAAGATACTGACCAAAAGCGGTTTGTTGAAGGTGCCGAGCAATACATTGTTGATGCCTTAAAGTGGTGCAATATAGAAATTGATGAAGGCCCTGCAGTAGGTGGCCCTTACGGCCCATACAAGCAGTCAGAGCGTAAAGGCATTTACCAGACCTATGCACAGCAACTACTTGATAACGGCCATGCTTATTACGCATTTGATACTGCCGAAGAGATAGAAGCCATGCGCGAAAGGCTAAAAGAAAAGAAGGTTTCAAACCAAAACTACAATGCGATTACGCGCATGTCAATGACCAATTCACTGACATTGCCCGAGGCTGAAGTAAAAGCACGGATTGAAGCGGGTGCCCCATATGTAATCAGGCTAAAAGTACCCAGTAAAGATGAAGTGCGCTTTCAGGACATCATTAGAGACTGGGTACATGTGCACTCGTCTGTACTTGATGATAAGGTGCTGATGAAGTCTGACGGATTGCCTACTTACCACCTGGCTAATGTGGTAGACGACCACTTGATGAAAATCACACATGTGATTAGAGGCGAAGAGTGGCTGTCTTCTACGCCGCTGCATGTGCTCTTATATCAATTTTTAGGTTGGGCAGAGCATATGCCCATATTTGCGCACTTGCCCTTACTGCTTAAGCCAGACGGCAAGGGCAAGCTGAGTAAAAGAGACGGAAAAAAGTTTGGGTTTCCTGTCTTTCCGTTTGATTGGACTGAGCACGACAGCCATGAGACCTACCCAGGTTTTCGTGAGGCGGGCTTTTTGCAGGCGGGCTTTGTAAACTTTATAGCTATGCTGGGCTGGAACCCAGGTACAGAGCAAGAGTTGTTTAATTTAAAAGAGCTTGAACAGGCTTTTGCGCTTGAAAAAGTCCATAAAGCTGGTGCTAAGTTTGATTACAACAAAGCCAGGTGGTTTAACGAACAGCACCTGAGGCAAATGCCTGCCAATGAGCTGCTGGAGTTGGTGAGGCCTCATGTACATGGCAATGGTGTAGAAGTGACTGACCAACAGCTCACTAAAATTTGTGAGCTTATGAAGGACCGTATTACTTTTCCGGCAGATGTATGGCACCAGGGGCAGTTC
>CAZXTW010000028.1:0-18668 GCA_964643525.1 uncultured Roseivirgaceae bacterium | reverse complement strand
GGGCAGGCGACTCGGTGAGCAGCACCGGTATTTTTAACCCGGCTACCGTAGGTACTTATACTTTAACTTATACCCTTACGGTTGACAGCACAAGCTGCACCAGCCAGGCCACACGCACTATAACAGTAAGTGCCCTACCCGTAGCCAACGCTGGCAGTAATGCTACAGCCTGTGCCGAAACCCCAGCCACCCTGGGTAGCGGCAGTACCGAACCCAATACAGCCTACCAATGGACTGCCCTTGACGGAGGCAACCTGCCTGATAGCCCCAGCAGCCTTGTCACGACTGTAACCAATACTGCGGCAGGCACCTACCGCTATCGTCTGCTGGCAACTAATGCTGCCAACTGCCAAACGGCCGATACCGTTACCCTGGTTATTGAAGCCCTGCCTACTGTAACAGCAACTACTAGCCCCTTAACCCAATGTGGTACACCCAATGGCAGAGCAGCAGCCAATGTAGGAGGAGACACTACCAGCCATACCTTTTACTGGTATGCCGGCACGGTGGCCAGCCTGGATACCGCTACAGTTGATTTTACAGGGGCCACCTTTACCAATTTAGATACCTTGAGCTATACCGTATTTGCTGTAAGCAACAGCCAGGGATGTGTTTCTGACCCAATAACGGTTACTGTCCCTTCAGGGGTAAGGGCTGCAACTGCCACGCTTACTGTAACCCCTCAAACCAGCTGCGATGTGGCCCTACCCAATGGAGCGCTTATAGCTGCAGTAACTACCCCTGGGGCAGAACCTAACAGCAATTATTCGCTTGACTGGTATGCAGGCACCTTTGATGTTTCAAATGTACCGGCCACACCTCCAATAGGTAGTGCCAGCCCAGTCAATGCAGATACACTAAGCAACCAAGCGGCTGGGCCTTATACCCTGGTGGTCACCAATAACGACAATACCTGCCAGTATACTTTTAATGAGGCAATACCTGATAACCAGGCGTTGCCTATTCTCAATATACAGGCAGATACCGCTGTATGCTTAGACACGGCCCCCTTTACTTTATTTACTGATACGCCCGGCGGGGTTTGGAGTGGCAGTGCCAGCCTAAGCCCTGGTGGTCTGTTTACCCCTGCTGCTGTAGGTTCGGTTACTGCAACCTATACTTTTACAGACAATGTAAACTGTACCAGCGCAGCCAGTGCCCTGATTGAGGTGCTGGCCTTACCAGTAGTGGAAGCTGGGCCCGATTTGGCACTTTGCCTGATAGATGAAGAGATTAACCTGACTGGTTTTAGCCCCAGCGGTGGCCAGTGGAGCGGCCCCGCCGTTGAAAACCCATTTACCGGTACAGTAAACCCCTCATTTACTGGCATTGATACAACCAATCAGGTATATACTTTCACTGACGGTAATGGTTGTGTAAACAGCGATAGCATTACGCTAATTGTAGAGCCATTGGTACAAGCCAATGCCGGGCCAAATGATACCATTTGTCGCGACTCAGTGCTGTTCCTTACAGGCTTTACCCCTACTAATTTAGGCCCTACCGAAGGGCGCTGGGCCCTGGCAGCAGGTGAGGTAAATGCCCAGATAGTTGACGACAGCACATTTGCAGCCAGCCTGCCGGGCACCTATACGTTGTTTTACACCTACAGTACAGGCACCTGTGAAACATCAGACCAGAAAACAGTAGAGGTGCTGCCCCTGCCCAATGTATTTGGTGGCCCTGACATTGATACCATTTGTATAGACGAGGGTGTTGTGCTATTGAGCAACACACAAGGCCTGGAACCCGCTACGGGTGGCCAGTGGAGCGGCCCCGGCATTGAAGATGCCCAAACCGGGGCTTTTAATGCCGCTGCGGCTGCCGGCAGTAGCCCATTACCAGCAACGGTTACCCTTTTTTATAGCGCCACCCTGCCTAATGGGTGTGACAGTACCTATGCCCGGCAAGTGGTTATCAACCCCTTACCCCAACCCAACTTTGATACGCTGGCCACTTATTGTATAGGCGTGCCCTATACTTTTAACAATACCACCCCCAGCCTTACTGGCCAGGCCATTACCTTTGAGTGGGACTTTGGCGATGGCATGCTGAGACCTGCTGAAGCAGACGGCAGCGGGATTTTTACCTTTAATGAAACAGGCAGCAGGCAGGTTACGCTGTTTGCTCGTAGCTCAGCTACCTGTGAAGCCATACGCACTTATACAATTCAAGTAGTGGCGCCTGCCCAGGCCAGCTTTAACCTGAGCACTAACCTGGGCTGTGCCCCTCTGGAAGTGAGCTTTACCAACACCACCACCGGTTTTGACCCAACCTACCTGTGGGACTTTGGTAATGGCCAGACCGATACAGCTACCAACCCAGCCAGCCAAACATACTTTGACAATACTTTTGGCGATACTACTTACGTTGTAACGCTTACCGTACCCAATGCATGCGGCACCACAACAGCCAGCGATACTATTGTTGCAGCCCCAAGGCCTACTGCACGCTTTTTATTGGCACAAGACACCATTTGTGCTGACTTTGCACTTGATTTACTAAACTTTAGCACAGGTATACCAGAAAGTTTTGTATGGGATTTTGGTGATGGCACCCCAATGCAGGCGCAGGCCACCACAGGCTTTATTCAACATGGATTTCCGTACGAAGGGCCTGATGATACCACCTATATTGTAATGCTGACCGCCACCAATATTTGTGGTACTGATACCGCACAGGACACCCTTACGGTTGAAGCCAAAACAGTTATTGCCTTTTTTAATACCGACGACCCAACCGGCTGCGCGCCCCATACTGTTACCCTTACCAGCAACCAAACCGGTAACAATACCATTACCTGGTTTGATGACAACCCTGACACTGGGGCTGATGCCCTGCCAGGTAATACAACACGTACTTTTAACTATGATGCGCCAGGCACTTACCAGCCTACCCTACTTGTACAAAATGGCTGTAATATAGATACGTTTGCTGTTGATGTAACCGTACTTGAAGCACCCAGTGCCTCCTTTCAGGGTGGAGGAACCTATTGCTTAAATGACACGGTTAGGCTAACCAATACCAGTTCTACCTTGTTTGCCAGTACATGGCAGCTGGGTGATGGACGAACGATAGAAGCAGCAGCCCCAGGTGGCATTGTGTATGCCAGGCCCGGCAGCTATCAGGTAAGCCTTACAGTGATTAACCAAGTCAATAATTGCCCAGCCACTTTTGTAGATGAGGTATTTATTAACCCCATACCAGCTGCGCAGTTTACTGCGCCTGACACCCTATGCAGCGGCAGCCCCATCGAGTTTACCAACCTAAGCAATGGCGCTGATACTTACATATGGGACTTTGGTGATGGTAGCCCTACCAGTACACAAACGAACCCACAACATAACTACACCCAGGCTGGCACCTACTCAGTTACGCTCACTGCTTTTACCAGCGAAGACTGCCAGGATGTAAGCACCCAGGTAATTAGAGTAGCCCCGGCCCCTATGCCCGACTTTAGCGTTATACCAAGCGAAGGCTGCGGTACTGTAACCGCTCAGTTTGAAAACCTGACTAGTACCCCAGGCCCAGAAGGGGGTACATTTATGTGGGACTTTGGCAATGGCAACCAATACAATGGTTTTGGTAATGTGCCCGAACAAACTTATACAAATAATACTGACAGTGAAATTGTATTTACAATTACCCTTACCGCTACCAGCGGTTTAGGCTGCCAGGCAACACAAACAAAAACAGTAACTGTATACCCAATACCTCAGATAGAGATAGAAGTAAACCCAGGGCCCGCCGTCTCAATTGTAAACCCAACCATTAGTGCTACAGCCACAACCAATAGCACAGGGCCAATTAGCTTAATCTGGAACTTTGGTGACGGCAGCTCGCCCGTCACTACCAACACCAATATGATAACCCATACATACAACACTGTAGGCGAGTACGACCTGATTACAGTAGCGTTGACTCCCTTTGGATGTACTGACACCAGTCGCCAACGCATTGTTGTCACGCAAGTAGTAGCAGAGCCCGATTTTGATATAGCAGATATTAACAACCAAGTGGCCGATACCCTGAAAGGGTGCCCACCATTGGAGGCCAGGTTTATTAACAGATCTCGGTTTACTGATACTTACTTTTGGGACTTTGGTAACGGCACCACAAGCACTGAAGAAAACCCTGGCATAGTGACCTATGCAAACCCAGGGGTATATGATGTCTCACTATCAGGCACCAATAGCATTGGTACCATTACCACTACAAAAAGGCAGCGTATTATTGTTGAAGCCCCTCCAATTGCAGCTTTTGAATTGGAAGCTGATAGCGTAGTGCGGCCTGAGCCAGCCCAAGTGGTAAATTTAACCAGCGGGGGCACCGCCTACCAATGGGATTTCGGTGATGGCTCAGCCACGCAGCCCGACTTTCAGCCAACTTATGCCTACCCTCGAACAGGCATTTTTACCATCTCATTGGTTGCCTTCTCGCCCTTAGGGTGCCCTAGCGGCCCAGCCAGACGCGACATTGTAATTACAGCCGGCGGTTCAGTGGGTATACCTAATGTATTCACACCCAATGGAGATGGCAGCAATGATGTGTTTAGCATTAAATGGGAAGGCATTGAAAACACCCAGGCTAACAGCTTTGTGGTAAAGATTGTAGACCGGCAGGGTACTTTAGTCTATGCCAGTGATGACCCAAACTTTGAATGGGACGGTATGTTTGAAGGCAGGCTTCTTAGCGGGGGCAATTACACATATTTTATAAATGCCGTATTTACCAACGGTACTGCTCAAGAATTTGTAGGCAACGTTTTACTACTGAGATAATGAAAAAGCTACTCCTTATATGTATCGTATGGTTATGCTTCTGTAATGGGGTGCAGGCGCAAGACCCTCGCTTTAATATGCCCCTGTTAAACCCAATATACCTCAACCCTGCCCTGGTAGGCAGTTATGGGTATTATTTTGATGATCAGCCCGATGTAAGCTACCAGGATGTTCTTGAAGAGTTTCAAGTGCAGGGCCAGTCGTTAGATATTTACAGGATATTTGCCAGCCACCGCAGTCAAAGGGTGGGTTTTGATGAACCCCTGCTAACCACCAGCTTTTCTGCCGATTACTTTCATAGCAGTACTGGCCTAGGCTTTGGCCTTGTTGCTTTTCGTGATGCACTGGGGGGCGAATCAAGATTGCGTAGACATGAGGCCAGTCTGGTAGCCTCATACACCCTTTACCCTTCTGACAAACCCAATATCATTGTCAAAGGTGGCTTTCAGTTGGGGGCGGGCAGGGTCAATATTAATGACCCAGGCAGGCTACGATTTGGTGATATGCTGAATGCGCAAGGCATGGTGGTTAACCCAACAACCGACCCCCTGTTTGGACGGGTTGATGGAGCATCATACTTTAACCTATCAATGGGTGGGCAAATTATGTTAAATCAACAATTTTGGGTGGGAGCCTCTCTCCATAACATCAACCGCCCTGACCTATCACTGGTAGGTGGTAATTCTGAAGATGAACTGGGCCGACGCTTAACTCTTTACGGTGGCTTTACCGTAAGCCCTAAATGGTTTTACCTGGGCAATATGACCACCCAACTGGTATACCAGCAACAAGCAGGCTTTAACACCCTATTTGTTTCAGAGCGCTGGCATGTCACTGAAAACTTCTTTTTTGGGGCAGGCTACCTCATCAGCTTGAAGGAGATCAATACTGGCAATACCGGTAACCTAAGCCAACGAGAAACGATGCTTTCATTTAATGTTGGCGTGAATTACAACGGTAACTCATTTGCCTTTAACTGGGATACAGGCATTGGTTCAAACCTGGAGCCCAATAACGCTCAAAGTATTGAGTTTACAGTAATTATGACTAATATTTTAAAACGCAGAATATGGTGTAAGTTTAATGCAGTATGGATGCGTGATGGTGATAATAAAAATAAAACACCCATTTCAAGAAGAAATAAAAAGAGGATAAGGAAAAATTTAAAGGAACAGGAGTAGTAAGACAAGTCCTATTAGTTACCCTACCAATGCACCAGTAAACTAATTTAAAAATGTAAAACAGGTTTATGATAATCGAAAAGCCCCAGCAGCATTTGCAACTGGGGCTTTTTTATAATACTTCGTTATATAAATATAATTTAACTCTATTTACTGGGCATAAGCTGTTTTCTTCTCCATCATTTCAACAATGAGATCCCACAATTTTTCGTAGGGAATAATCTCAATCTCAGCGTAAGCATCACCGGGAGGTGACAATGTTTTGAGCTTGCTATGTGCATTAGCCCCTTTTTCTTTACATACTGCTGGTTCGAGGTTTTTCTCACTTGCAATGATGAGTAACTTCAAGAATATGCGGCTGCGTTGTGAAGAGCTGTGATACAGATGCAAGGCAGCATATTTCCTGAAACGCTCAACTAAAGGATACAGGGCTTCTTCATTCTGGTTTTTCAGGTAGTGCAAGAATTGCAGAATAAGTATGGCTATGTTAAATCCTTTTTTGTCTTTGCTGTATTCAGGTATTGAGTTGTAGAATGCGTTGTAGTCAAATGTCTTCTTCAGGCGCTTATCTGGCTTAATGAAGTACATATAGGCCTTATACAGATTCCAGCGCTCTTTGGCAAACTTGCCTACTTTTGGGAAGTATGGGCTACGGGTGGCACGCTTTAACAGGTCGTAAGCCAATACATAGTCGCCACTGTGCATAGCCAGCAAAAAGTAGTTTTCTAAGAACGAGAAGTAGTTGCTTGAAGATGGATCAAAGTCATTGATGTATTCTTCAGCATACTTAATACCGTTCTCATAGTCTTTCAACCTCAGGTGGGCATAAATTTTAGAGAACTTGTTGTAGCGCAAGTCAAACCGCATCACGTTCACAGTACCGTCTTCATACTTGGCGTTCATCTCGTCAGTGATCTTCAAAATCTCTTCAAAATCACCAATCAGTTCATGGTACCAAACATTCATCCTGTAGTATTTCAGAAAAATGTTGATAGAACCAGTCTCTTTGTATAGCTCGTACAGGTTATTGATGGCTTTCTTGGTAGAAGTGATATTCTTCTTCCTTGAGTTTACTGATTTGCTCAACTTCAGCTTCAACTCATAATAAGCGGTATCAGCCTCATCTTCTTTGGCAAACAGCTGACGATACTCATTTAATTGCTCAACTACGCTGTTGAATTGGTTCAACATGCATTTATCTGAATAAATCAGCCTCAGGTTTTCTAAACCCTGAATAATGATACTAGTAAAACCAGCTTCAGTTGCTAAGGCAATAGCTTTGTGTGTAAGTTTTTCTGAAAGGTCTTTGTCACCCTGCTTTAATAAGGTGCGCGAAAAGTAAATGTAGTTTTGGCATTCTTGCTCAAACTGGAAAGACACATTTACTTTTGAGTCTTTGAAGTCGATGAAGTACAAATGGTTTAGCAACCTGTTCTTTAAACGGTGCTTTAACATTTTGTAACGAGGATCATCGACAGTAGAGTTGTACATGGCCTGTGCCGCAGCAGCATCAGTAGCAGGGTCTAATTCCTGAATGATATGAAACAACTGAAGCTCTTTATTTTCTTCGCCAGGCTCTGTTCTGAGGTCAAGTACCGGCAGGTTCTTCTTACCCCTGTTCGTTACTATCTGTACTAATTTTTTAAGTTCTTTCATATTATATCCGTTATCTACTCTAAAATACTATTTTTCCATTAACACACCATAGGTTTTCCGAAATTTATCAAGTTATTTCTTTGGGCACAATTGCCTACCACAGTTGAAAATTATTTTATTTATTCGCACCTACGTATAGATCAAACTTAATGTTATTGATATGAAAGCTTCTATTATTTCGATTAAAAAGGGTTATGGTTCGATGAATTCAGGTATGAACCGTCAGTTCTCTAATTTTGCTGAAAACAATTCGGCATTAGTAATTGCACAAAGCCAAACCGGCGCCATACTTGGTGGTGGTGGTACTGGCACTTGGGATGAGACTGATTGATTTGATCAAGACATCTTAATATAGCTTCTTTGTAAGTTATTATTATTATAGACGGGAAGTAATGCAAGCATTACTTCCCGTTATTTTTTAAGCACTACTCAGCTCAACACCACACCCTGATGTTACTTTTCAATTGAAATTTCAAAATTACCTTTAGTGCCTATTTTGTGTCGCCTTCGTTTTCTTTTATTTTTTGTATTTTGGTAAAAACACACCTTTCATGAGAAAAACCCTCATTACGCTACTTTTTGCTGTCGGGCTACTTGCTGGTTGTACAAACCCCGGTGTGATTAAAGAAACCAATCGCGTCACAATCCGAATTCCGCAAGACCCTGGCACCATTAACCCATTACGATACAAAAACACCTACTCGGTGCAGATCATTAACCTGCTGTATCAATCATTATATGTAGCCGATATTGCCGACAAACAACTAAAACCTCTTTTGGTGCAGTCAATGCCGCAAGTACGCCAAGCAACCGATAGTAGTTTTTTCACCTTTACTATACGACCGGAAGCCCAGTGGGACAATGGCTCACCAATAACCTGGCATGATGTAGAGTTTTCACTTAAGCTTATTAACTGCCCATTACTTGGCAATGAACACATTAGGCCAGCTTACACCTCAATAGTGAATATCATAGCAGACCCTGCAGTACCCAATACATTTACTTTGGCTTGTATGGGCACACCCGCAGCCAACGCCCTAACAGTGGGCGATTTTTTTATTGTGCCCCAGTACGTATTTGACCCTGAAAGCATACTAAACACCATCTCTTTTAACCGCTTTGTTACTGATTATGGCGAATTGAAGAACAATACCACAATAAAGGCTTTTGTAAATGCATTTGATAAGGTTACTTCTGACTTTACCAAGCTAACAGGTAGTGGCGCCTACCAGGCCGTTGACTGGCAGGAAGGCCAGTATATACGACTTGAGAAAAAAGAAAATTGGTGGGGCACCCAGATGGAAACTTCGCATGATTTTATAACAGCACATCCTGCACAAATTCAGTTTCAAATCATCACTGAAAACCAAACTGCCTTGTTGGCCTTACAAAATGAACAAATAGATGTGTTTGAGAACATACCTGCAAGCCTGTTTGACGGGCTGAAACAAGATGCCGCCTTTACAAATAGATATCAACTGTTTACCCCTGAAACCTATCGGGTAACCTTTATGGCTGTGAATGCTCGTAACCCTAAGCTAAACAACAAGTATACTCGGCAGGCACTGGCTATGTTATTAGATACTGAGCAAATTATTCGCATAACTACAGGCAACTATGCCACTCGCACTGCTGCCATTGTTAACCCAAGTGATACCGCTTATTACCACCCTACATTAAAACCATATGCCTTTGATGCCGATCAGGCCAAAGCCTTATTACAAAAAGCAGGCTGGCAACAGCAGCAGGGGCAATGGGTGATGAATAGCAATAGCAATCTAAACGACCCTTTAACCCTCAAACTGCAACTGCAATACATAGCAGGCTCACAGGTATATGAGAATACCGGAATTATATTACAACAAGCAGCAAATAAAATAGGCATACCCATTGAGCTTGTACCCGTAGAGCGGCGCCTTTTGAGCCGCAACTTACGCAACCACGAATATGAATTAAGCTTCAGGTCACTTTCGGGCAGCCCCTTTAATTTTAACTACCGACAGATACTACATACCAGTGCTTCAGTGAAGGGAGGCAGCAACTTTACAGGCTTTGGTACAACAGAAAGTGACTCTATTGTAAACCTACTGGCTCTTAATGGGGCAGACCAACATTTGCAAACCCGCCTTTATCGTTTGCAGGAAATACTACATGAAGAAGCTAATTTTGTTTTCTTGTATTTTAGCAACAATAGAATAGCCATACACCAAAGGTTCAACAACCTTAAAGTATCATCAATAAAGCCGCATTATGATGTGAGTGCCTTCAAACTAAAGGAAAAGTAAAGATGATGAAAGCCGTAGCCCATGCTTAAGTACCTTATTAGAAGGTTGCTGCTGGCTATCCCAGTATTGCTGATTATCAGTTTTTTTGTATTTGTGATTGGCTACCTGATACCGGGCAACCAGGCAGACGTACAGTTTGAAGGGGAAGATTTGCTGCAAATGCAACGACACAATCTTGAAGAACAGGAGCGCTCACTACGTGCCCTGCGTACCCGCTTTAACCTTGACTTACCACTTTTTTATCTTGGGGTAGCCTCGTGGGCAGAACCTGACACCCTGTACCGCGTTTTCCCTGAAAGTGACAGGCAGCTGCTGGGTAAATTGAGTATGACACATGGAAACTGGCCAAAAATTGCCGAGTATTATCAAACCTTAATCATTTTACGCAATACTTGGGTTGACCTGAATGCCAAACAACAAGCAAGCAACAACCTGTATTCATATATTGCACCGCTGTTTGAGCAAACCAATATTAGCAATTTACAAACCTCTATTGACCAATTACACTATCAGTTAAAGCCCACAAGCAAACCTTCTGAAATGCCTGACCTGTTGGCACTGACAAACATTCTTGATAATCGCTTGAAAGCTATTCGTGATACCCGCCAGCCATTGCGTCGGTATATTCCCTCAGTTCGCTGGCATGGCACTGCCAACAGGTACCACCAATGGCTCGCAGGGATATTCAGAGGCGATCTGGGCAAATCACATATAGACAATAAGCCCGTAGCGCAAAAAATAAACAATGCCCTGCAAATTACCTTGAGCCTTTCAGTCATTGCTATTGCCTTTATCTTTGCTTTTGGCATACCCATGGGCCTGTTCTTGGCCGAAAAATCGAGAGACTTACGAGCTCGAGTTCTTTCATCAATATTGGTTGGGCTTGATGCTGTACCTCTCTTTTATTTATCCATTCTTTCAATCACGTTTCTGGCCGGCACAGTTTTTTTAAAAGTTTTTCCCACCTATGGCCTGGGAGATATTTCAATGAGCGGCATGGCCTGGTACGACCGCCTTTCTGTTAGGTTGTATCATTTGGTATTGCCCATTAGTTGCATGGTACTTGCTGGCATGCCCTATGTGGTCAAGCAGGTTGAAAGCTCATTCGGTTCCGTATTGAACCAAACCTATATTATGGCACTGAAGGCAAAAGGGCTAAATGAAAATATAATTAAGTGGAAGCATGCTTTCAGCAAGGTGTTGTTTACGGTTATTTCATTAGTTACAGGGTTTCTGCCTGCTGCGGTTAGTGGTGCACTAGTGGTAGAAGTAGTTTTTTCAATTCCGGGAATGGGTAAGCTCATTGCCGATGCCGTGTTTTCAAGAGATTACCCTGTAATTATGGCAGTGGTACTACTGATTGCCATTGTGAGAATTGCAGCCAACATATTGGGAGATATGGCTTATTTTAGAGCCGACCCCAGGGTACGTTTTCAATAACGAATGAGTACAACCACAAGCAAAAGGAAAAGCAGAAAGAGCATATTCTATTATTTTGCCTGGATTTTTCTGGGTACACTGGGCATTTGCATGCTTGCAGCTGATTTTTTGGCCAATGAATCGCCCATTTGGGTACATGACGGGCAATCGTGGCATTTTACCATTTACGGAGTGCCCCCCACCCTTAACCAGCCCACATATGAAAAGATACATGCACCAATTCGATATTCACCCGAAACTTTAGACCTTCAATACCCCTCTGAGCCGCCGAAGCTGTTAAACCAAAACAATCAGTCTAAACATAAACACTGGTTGGGTACAGATGATCTGGGTCGCGACATTTTGGCTATACTGATTCATGGCAGCCGAACCTCATTGTTTATAGGCCTGCTGGCTATGGTGTTTGCCACTATTAATGGGGTGCTCTTAGGTGGCCTGGCCGGCTTTTTAGGTGACAAATACCTCAAGGTAAATGTTGCTCAGGTTTTAAGTATACTGGCAGGACTGGGCATGGTGTATTTTTATGGATTTCACATCAGACAATATGACCTGGCCGACCCCACCATACCCAAATGGCAACATATAATGGCTACTTCTTTGGTTTTGGTTTGCAGTGCAGCCGCCAGCTTCGGACTGTTTAAGCTGCTTGTTAGAATTAAACACCTGGCGAAAAGCAGGTACTTGCCCTTCGATTTGGCTGTGCAACGACTCATTGAAGTGTTTACCTCTATACCACGGATTTTCCTGATCTTATCATTGGTGGTTATTGTGAGCCCCTCATTAAATTTATTTGCCATTATTATAGGACTCACTTTCTGGACTGAAGTTGCAAGAATGGTACGTGGCGAAATGGTGCGGGTGCGAGAATATACTTATATAGAAGCTGCTAAGGCAATTGGTGTGCCTACTCTATTGATTTTTATGAGGCATGCGTTGCCCAATGTTTGGCGTATGATATTAGTTTCCTTCTTGTTTGGCCTGGCCAGCACAATCATGATGGAGTCTACCTTGTCATTTTTAGGTGCCGGGCTGCCGCCCGAAACGGTAAGCTGGGGTAAATTGCTTAGTAAGTTTAGTATGATTAACTGGTGGAAGTCTGTATTTCCTGGTACGGTCATTTTTCTAACCATCCTCTCCTTTCATACCCTGGCTAAAGAACTGGGGCGCGGCCACAACATCAAGCGTAATAAAATGCTATAAAATAAGGTTTAGGTTAGTAAGACTCTTTTTCCGAAGGAAAATCAGTTGCTTTCACATCTTTAATGTAATCAGTAATGGCATTGGTTACCGTAGTATGCAAATCGGCATATCGCCTTAAAAAACGGGGCTTAAACTCTTTGGTAAGCCCAAGTAAGTCATGTAAAACCAATACCTGCCCATCAACGTGCGGGCCTGCACCAATGCCAATAGTGGGTATAGTCAGGCTTTCTGCTACCTTTTTTGCCAGTTGTGAGGGTATTTTTTCAAGTACAAGGGCATAGCAGCCACAGTCTTGTAAAATTTTGGCATCACGCAGCAGCTTTTCAGCCTCTTCATCTTCTTTAGCCCTTACCGCATAGGTACCAAACTTATAAATTGACTGAGGGGTCAACCCAAGGTGGCCCATGACAGGAATACCCGCTGTTAGCACACGCTCTACTGACTCTCTAATTTCCTCGCCTCCTTCCATCTTAACGCTATGGGCACCAGACTCCTTCATGATGCGGATGGCTGAACGCAATGCCTCAGACGAATTGCCCTGGTAGGAACCAAAAGGAATGTCAACCACTACAAATGCCCGCTTCACGCCCCTCACTACAGAGCTGGCATGGTAAATCATCTGATCCAGGGTAATGGGCAGCGTAGTTTCATGGCCTGCAATGACATTAGAGGCAGAGTCGCCCACCAGCATCACGTCAATGCCAGCAGCGTCAAGGATACCAGCCATAGTATAATCGTAGGCTGTAATCATAGAAATCTTCTCGCCCCTGTTTTTCATTTCCTGCAGCTGATGCGTGGTAATCAGCTTGATATTGGCACTGTGAATTGACATATGCGGTTTATTGTTCTAAAGCGTTGGCGCAAGGTAAATATTTATAAGCAGGGTGTAAAACAATAGGCACATGAATGGTAGCGAATTTACGCTACCACATGCATTTACAGGTAAATCATTTAGAGTTTAATACAGAAAAGCCTCTATTGCATCACCTTCAAAGCACACGTCAATATGCTCTGTTAAAGTAGTAGATAGCTCAAAGCCGGTGTAGGTAGCATGTATAGGAAACTTAAGCAGGTTACGGTTTACAAGCACGGCAATTTCAAGTTTATCGACGCCAGCAATTAAAAATGGCTTTAAGGCATAAGCCAAAGTTGCCCCTGTACTTAATACATCATCAACCAATACCACACGTTTACCAGCTAGGCTTTCAATTGGGCAGTTCAACTCAACAGGGCTGTCTACCACCTGCTGC
Organism: uncultured Roseivirgaceae bacterium; assembly: GCA_964643525.1. Taxonomy (GTDB): domain Bacteria; phylum Bacteroidota; class Bacteroidia; order Cytophagales; family Cyclobacteriaceae; genus CAZXTW01. The sequence goes on along the minus strand of CAZXTW010000028.1, from coordinate 4,875 downwards.
TTATCAATGTTTAGTCTAAAAAGTTGAGTTTTTAAAGGTGATACATTTGTAAGGGCATCACTGATTTGCCTGGCAAGAACATAGCCTTTATCATAGATACCCGCCAGAATAATTTCTGAGGCGCCAAAATTATTCTCGTAAATCTCAAAAGCAATCCTGATGATTTTACGCTGTATTTGCTGATGCGTCAGGATTTTATTTTTTTGCAGGGCTTCATTCATGAAGTAGCTTACTTCTCTAATTGTTCGGGCAGGGGCATTACTTTGCTATCTTTATAAGTCTTTAATATCACGTTTGTTTCAAGTGTATTAACAACTTCTATTTCACTAACTTTTTCTAACATTAGCTTTTGATATGACTCCATATCTTTGGCCACAATCTTCAAAACAAAGTCTGCCGTACCAGTCATATGGTGGCATTCAACCACTTCATTAATCTTTTCAATTTCTTTTAAGAATAAGTCTGTGGTAGCTTTTTTATGCCCCTTCAAAGAAACCTGTACAAAAGTACTTACACCAAGCCCAATTTTACCCAAATCTAATTTGGCATGGTAGCTGGTGATGATGCCTTGATTTTCAAGCTTTTTCACCCTTTCTAAGGTGGGGGCCGGCGACAGGCCTATGTCTTTTGATAACTGAGCGTTTGTAATCTTAGCATTAGATTGTAATATCTCAAGGATTTTCCTATCAATCTTGTCCAATTTAAAACTTGAGGCCATTTCGCTGAATTTTCAATATTATATGTGGCATAAAATTAACAATTATTGCGAACATTGATAGTTAATGCAGTACAACTTTTTATCACAGGTCATTCCCTAATGCTGTATTGATACCTTCCACCGTTGTTGTTGGTCGCCAAAAACTACATTTAAAAAGTAAATACCACTGCCAAGTGCCAGTGTTGAAACCCGAATATGGTTTAAGCCCGCCCGCGATACAGCCTGGCGCTGGGACAGCATGACGTGGCCTGAAACATTATGTATGGTTACTTCAATCATGCCAGGGGCAGCAACTACCACTGGTAGCGTCAATACATCTGCTGTAGGGTTAGGGTATGGGGGCAAACTTTGCAGGCCATTACCCAACTGCAAGCAATCAGTATTGTCCTCAGGGTTGCTATCAGCGTCAAGGCCGCCGGCAGGTACCACCTCAAAGCAGAGAGATGTGAGCCCGGCCGGTGTAAGGTCCTGCACATTGAACGACAACTGATAGTTAGTACTGGTGCCAGGTAGTAGTATACCCTCGAAGGTTTCTGTTAACTGTAAGGCATTGTTAATAGTTACAGCAACAGTAAACTCATTTTCAATAACAGTGCCCTGGTTGGTTACTGTTAGTACCACTTGAGTGGTCTGGCCATTGGCAACAGGTATTATATTGGTCAGGGCTAAATTAACCAATGGCTCTACAACAGTTATGGTTTGGGTGGCTGTGTCGCGGCACCCTGCTATGTTTTGCGTAACCAATTGTACGTTAAAGGCACCAAGTGAATTGAAAGTATGCTCAGGGTTGGCAATGGTACTTGTTTGGCCATCATCAAACAACCACAGAAATGAAGTGGCTCCAGTTGCGGTACTTTCAAACGGTATAGTCAGGGGTAAGCCACCTTGCTGCACCGTTGCAGTGAATGATGCCCTGGGGTAGTCTGCTACTTGCACTGCTGCGGTCAGCGTATCAGCACAACCCTGCTCAGAAAGCACTGCCAGCTCAAAGTCATAGCTACCGGCAACCTCAAACTCAACCACTGGGTTAGCAGCATTGCTACGCCCAAAGGGGCCAAAGTCCCAGGTGCGGCTGGTTATCGTACCTTCGGCTATGGTACTGGCATCAGCAAAGGCCACAGGCTCATTGGCACATGCACGTTCAGTACTAAAGGCTGCCACTGGCAATGGGTTAATGATTACAGGCTTTACCGTATCTGCTATGCAGAAATTATCAGCTATAGCAGTAAGGCGTACATCATAAGTACCTGCACCGCTAAACCTTTGTTTTACGCTTTGGCCGGCCAGCCCCAGCCCTTCTGCTTGCCAAACCCAGTCAGTAATACCCACGGCTCCGCTTAACTCAACCCCTGTAAACTGGGTGGAATCATTAAAGCACAAGGCTACTGCCGCAAAGTCAGGCACGGGCGATTGTAGGACGTTGATTGACTTGCTGACTGTTTCAGCACAACCAAAATCAGAAAAAGCGGTAAGCGAAACGGTATAACTACCAGGCTGACTAAAAGCACGTTGTACTGCCTGGTTACCTGAAAAGCGACCTCCATCTACCGGAAAGGTCTCACCAAAATCCCACAGCCAGGCCACTACATTGGCATTAGTAACCTGACTGGTATCTTGAAAGGACACTTGTAAACCCGAACAGGCCAGGTCATTAAAAAACCCTGCTTCAGGCAAGTGGTTAATGGTTAAATTAAATGTATCGGTATTACTACAGCCTAACACGTTGGTAGCCTGTAGTGTTACGGTATAGTTACCGGGGGCATCGTACAAAATAGCCGGTTGCTCCAGGCTGGCGCCAATGCCGTTGCCAAAATCCCATTCGTATCCAGTTATATCAGGGCCTGTAGTGGTATTGATAAATTGCGTTTCAGTACCCAGACAGGTACCATCAACCCCAAAGCTGGTGTTAGGCCCGGCCAGTACATTTACTAACAGCCCTGTACTGTCTTTGCAACCAGGCAGTGCGGCAATCAGGCTTACCTGTTGCAGCCCTGCGGCAAACACAAACTCTGGCTCAAACTCGCTTGATGCACCAGCATCAGCAAACTGCCATTGCCAGGTAGTGGCAGGCCCTGTTTCGCCCGTGCTGGCATTGACAAAACCAATGGTATTGCCACTGCACAGGTTACCGGCTGGTACCTCAATATTTGCACTAACAGGTGTGTAAATGTTTATACTGTCTACCAGGCGGTTTCGGCAACCTGTTTCACTCTCAATAGCCAAGGTCACTGCATATTGCCCTGCGGTAGCGTAGGTGTGCAGCTGGCTCTGGCCGGTAGCGGTGGTGCCATCACCAAAGTCCCACTGCCATTGCTGGATATCATCGCTAAGCGAGCCCCCCATAAAGTTATTGGCATTGCCCAGGCAACGGCTGTCATCAACAGCAATGGCAATGGTTGGGGCAACAGCATCAATCACGGTTACCGCTCTGATTTGGCTGGTAAAACGTCCTTGCCCATCAAAAGCCTGAAGGGTAATATTGTATGTACCAGCAGCAGAGTAAGCAACCTCACCGGGCGCAGTGCCATTGGCTACTGCCTGGTTGGCAGTACAGCTTTCAGGGTAGCTGAAGCGAAAAAGGTTATTTGAGTTGATATTGATGCCCAAGTGCACATACTCGCTGCCCGTCTTGGCAATATCCAGGGCAATGAGGTCATTAAAGGTGGCAAAGTTGCTCAGGTCAGTTACCGGTACAGTATCGGAACCGGTAAGCAGAGATTGCCCCAAAGCATACCGATATAGATTCCCAGAGCGAGCACCACTAAACAGGTACCATTGGCCACCATCTGTCAACAGATTCAGGTGGCTGCCATCAGTAAGGCGGGTGCTGGCAGGCAGGGGCTCCACCACAGGGTCATTATCCAGGCTGTTGCCAAACTGCACCCGCAATACATCTGCCGCAGTAATATAGCCTACCCACTGATCGCAATCACGGGCAAGGGCTACTCCCAAAGAAGAGCCACCTACTGGTATAGCCCTGCCGTTGGGGTTGTTGGTAATACTGGTGCCAAAGTTCAGGAGCAAAGCATCTTGCCCACTGCTGTTGGCCACCAGCGCATAATACGTGGCGCCCTCTTGCACTACAGTAATGCCCCTGGGCCTGTTTAATGTACCAGTCAACACCACTACCTGCTCTGGCTCCGGGGCATCATTACCCAGACTGGCTCCAAAGTTAAGCCGTGTAATAGTACTGCTATTAAAGTTGGTGACAAGGCCGTACCATTGCCCTGCCTCCTCTACAAAGGCCATGTGATAAGGGCCGTTTAAAAAGCCACCCTGCAAGGCCAACTGGGTAACAACCGGCTCATTATCCAGGCTGTTGCCATAATCAAGCCTTACAATCTGGTTATTACCAAAGGCAGCGACGAAGGCATACCACGATTGTCCGTCAAACTGCAGGGTAAGCCCCGTTTTACTTGAGCCTGTTACAGTAGCCTCAGGCACCAACACAGGCGTTTCAGCCAGTTCGCCGCTGCAAAAGTCCCAACTGTAGCTGCTTGCATTCACTGAATTGTTAGTTAAAACCAGGTTTTCACCAATACACACCGTTTCATTAACTTCAAATAGGGCTGCGGCACAGGTAGCCTCGGCCACGGTTACCGGCTGGGTAGCCGTAAACGTGCAGCCCTGGGCAGTGGTTACGGTCAGGCTTACATTAAACGTACCTGCCGTGGCAAACGTAAAGCTGGCCGTTTGCCCGCTCGCGCTGCCCTGGCTGTCAAAGTCCCACTGCCAGTCAGTAATGCTGTCACCAGCCAGCGTCAGGTCTATGCCTTCTACCGTACCGGGTATGTTCTCTTCAAAACCTGCATCAGTAAACGCAGCCAGGGGCTGGTCATTCACCGTAATGGTATCTGTTGTGGTGCTGGCACAGCCAGCAGCATTGGTGGCTGTCAGCGTAATCACATATTCGCCCGCTGCTGCATACAGATGGGCGGGGTTCACCTGCGTGCTGCTGTCCCCGTCACCAAACTGCCACAGGTAACCTGTAATACCGTCGCCCGTGGTGGCATTGCTGAACTGCACACTGTCGCCAAAGCAGTTGTTGATAAAACCAAAGGCTACCGTAGGCCCCTCGCCTACCATGAGCGTATCTGTAAAACTGCTCGCGCAGCCAGGCGTCGTTACCGTTAAAGTAATAACCTTCTCGCCTGCTG
>CAZXTW010000027.1:6834-18702 GCA_964643525.1 uncultured Roseivirgaceae bacterium | reverse complement strand
CAAGGTTATAGGCATCAACACCTGTGGTATCAGTATGGCCTGATATTTCAATTACCTTAATTTGCCCTTTTTCTAAGTACCCAAGTACTCTGTCAAGCTCAGTGATTGATGAGGTGCGCAGGGTAGCTTTGTTAAAGTCAAAGAAAATATTATTCAGTGTAATTACTACATCTTCCTCTGCGGGCTTCAGTGTCAGGTTAGAAGCAATGCTCACCTCGCCGGTTTTGTCATTCAAGTCAATGCTCTGGCTTACAGGTAAAAAGTTTTCTGCTTCAGCACGGTAACCATAAGTAGCGCCGGCAGGTAACTTATATTCAAACTCGCCTGTTGCAGGGTCGCTCATGGTACTGCCTACCTCTTTGCCGTCGGGCAGGCGCTCGAATATTACCTTAGCAGCCATTGGGGTGCCATCGTCATTTACTACCTTACCCTTTAGCACAATGTACTCTTCTTCATCTGTAGTAGGCTCAGTAGTGGCAGGCTTATATAAGTCATCAATCTGAAACCTGTAAATATCAGCATCGTTGTCATTCACACCTTTAGTCAGGTACCCGTAAGCACCTGTTTGGGGTATGGTAAAGTACACATCATCATTTTCAGAGTTAATGCCTTTACCCATATTTTCGGGTGTGCTCCAGTTGGTCCAGGTATCGTCCAGGCGTTTGGTCACGTACACATCATTGCTACCATACCCGGCAAAGCCATCGGTTGAGTAATAAAGTGTTACCATATCTTCTGCCAGGTAGGGCGATGATTCTTCTGCCGAAGTGTTGACTACATCACCTAAATTCAAAGGCTCAGACCAGGTACTGTCTCGCTGTAAAAAGCTCACATAAAGGTCGCGGTAACCGTATGAGTCGTCTCGCTCAACACTCATTACAATGGCTTTTTTATCATTAGCCAGAAAGTAATCAGCAGCAGGCGAGTAGTTGTAGTCGTTAACAATTTCTATGGCTTTAGGCTCTGACCAGCTGTCCCCTTCTTTAGTGGCAATTGAAACGCCAGCCTTCATTTTACCATTTTTGGTGTAGCGGTTGCCAAGTAACAGTACGAGGCTTTCACCATCGGGCGAAATTGAAGTAATAAAGTTAGGGCCTCTGGTATTGAGCTTATTACCCAGGTTTTTTGCTTCTTTCCACTCGCCGGTAGCTTCATCAAGCTCTGAGTACCATATGTCTTCGTAATCATCTTCACCACCTACATTATCAGGGTGGTTAGAGCGGCTAAAAAACAAAGTCTTACCATCGGGCGAAAGCAGCGGACTGTGCTCAACATATTTGCTGTTTACATTATCGCTCAGGCGCTCAGTAACAATTTCTTCATTCACGTTTTCTGCCAGTTTTATGGCTACACTAATGGGTATGTTCGAGTCAGACATGCCTATGGCGTCAATACAGTTTTCGCCATCAACTGCTTTGCCATCAATCACTACTTTAATGGCATGCACATCGTGCTCTGTCATATCAAAAAATATGTTCAATAGCCGGCTGCCAAGCGGTATAGGCTTAGGCTCCAGGGTAAACATGAGGTATTCATTGTCGTTGGCATCGTAAGTAAACACCTGATACACTGAACCGGGAAAGTACGATTCGTGTACTGCAATTTGCTGTATCTTCATGGGCTTATCAAAGCCCACTTTAACATATTCCTTCTTGTCAAATCGCTTTGGAGCCCACGCGTTGGGGCTGTCTTCCCCTTTTAATGAAACATTTGGTGCGCCAATTACCTGCTTTGAGCCATACTGGTTTGGGCTCAATTCACTTGAAAAGTCTACCACACGACTGGCCCATTGAACATTTTGGCCCATAGCTGCAATGCTAGACAACAGAAGGCAACCTGTTAGGATTTGTTTTAACATGATTGTAGTTTTATAATAATGACCTGATCAGATTTAGGGTTGATTTTATGCAAAAGTATAAACTTATTCTCTCATTACCCTTACTTCTACCCGTCTGTTCATACGTCTGGCCTCAGCCGTCCTTTCACGGGTTAAGGGGTGCTCGCCACCAAAGGCTTTGAGCAAGATGCGTTTCTTTTTCACACCCTTATCTACTAAATAATCTTTTACTGCTTTTACGCGCTCTTCAGATAATTCGTAATTGGCCCTTGCATTGCCTTGAAAGTCAGTATGACCTTCCAGCTGTATAATCATTGACTGCCGCTCTTGAAGCAACTCTACCAGCTTGTCCAGTTCTTCGTGCGAGCTTTCAGTGATATCAGCCTTGGCTCTGGCAAACAACAAGTTCTCTAAACGTATTACCTCATTCTCTTTAGTAGGCTGGAGTGAAAAATTCACCTCCATGGCAAAATCAGCACTGATATGGTCAATAAGCATTTCTTCATTTAGTGTGATATAACCCGAAGCTTGTATTTTGACTTTGTATTTGCCTTGTTTTACCATATACATCTGATAGTTGCCATTTTCACGCTTTGATTTGGCAATACCCATATCATCACCATAGGGTAACTTTTCATAGGTAATACTGGCCTCAATAGGCTCAGCAGTTTGCTTATTGGTAACAATACCATGGATTTTAACCAGTGTATCACCATTAGAAAGCACACCGCCAGAAGCATTTACGTGAACAGAAGCAAGACAAGCAAGTACAAGAAGGGAAAAGGTAAGCACACGTGTCATAACAAATAGCAATTTAAATAGAATCGATGTTAATAATTCAAATAAACAAAAATAATGCACAGGCCAAAATTTAATTTTCATTAAATCTCTGTGGGCACACCATATATATTAGGTGTACCCCGCGTTTTACTGCATTAATTAGGCATTTCTGTAGCTAACCCTATGGTCTGTAAGTGGTAAGCTACAAATACCCACCTTTAAGTTAACGGTAAGGTAATATACGTGATTGATTAACCTGCTGATTCATTCTTTGCGTAATTAAGCCAATACAGCATAAAAATATGGCTAAATCAGAGATGGGGCAATGTTGATGCTGCTCAAAGCTTCACAATTTATACTCAACCACGGGGCAATTCATTAACCTCTTTTTAATAAAATCGACCTTGATTTAACGATTCACTAACCAACGGTTCCCTACCACTTAACATATATTGAAGACTTTTGCAGCAGTTAATCTGAAATTGAATTAAACAGTATAAATCAGGATGAAAAAGAATTTATTACTAATGTTTGTTGCTGGTCTGATGATTTTCTTCGCTGCATGTAATAGCGACGATGACACTCCTCAGATGGCACCCACCATTTCAGTTACACCTACAACTGAAACTGCTACGCCAGGTGCAACAGTAAACTTTACCGTTACTACTGCCTCTGCCTCCAGCACTGTAGCAAGCGTAACAGCCAACGATGGCACCACTACTGAAGATGTAACTGGCGGTACTTATGCTTACACCGTTGCAGCTACTGCTGCTGCCAACTCAAGCATCACCATTACTTTTACTGTAACTGATGCTGCGGGTATGACCAATACTGCTCAGGCAACTATTACTGTACAGCAAGGTACAATTGATATTACTGATGCTGACCTGGTAGCTGGTGGTACTTACAACTGGACTAACAACAATGTATACATGCTTGACGGCCTTGTTTACTTAGAAGCTGGTGGTACACTGAACATTCAGGAAGGTACTGTTATCCGTTTCAAGGCTCAGCCTTCAAACACTGATCCTACCTCTTCATTGATCATTACCAACGGCGCTCAAATTTTTGCTGAAGGTACTGCTACTGAGCCTATCATCTTCACTGCTGAGTTAGACGACCTGGCTGGTGGCGTATTGCAGCCTTCTGACAACAGGCAATGGGCTGGTTTGATTCTGCTGGGTTCTGCCCCTGCAGAAAAAGGTGGTGCTACTTCTGGCCTTCAGATTGAAGGTATCGAATCTACCGAGACTCGTGGTTCTTACGGTGGTACCAACCCTAACGATAACTCTGGTACATTGCGTTATGTATCTATCCGTTACACTGGCTTTGCCTTGAACGGTCAGTCTGGTGATGAAATCCAAGGCCTTACTTTAGGTGGTGTTGGTGCTGGTACTACCTTAGATTATATTGATATCTTCTCTTCTGCTGATGATGGCATCGAGATCTTCGGTGGTACTGTAAACGTAACCCACATTAGTGTTGCCTTCTCTACTGATGATGATTTTGACTTTGACTTAGGTTGGAGAGGTTATGGCCAGTTTCTGTTTGGCTTAATGCTTGATGGTACTAACCCTGAGGCTTACGACCACTCAGGTGAGTGGGACGGTGCTTCACCTGACGATGCTACTTTGTTCTCTGCCCCTAACCTTTACAACGCTACTTTCATTGGCCCTGGTCAAAATGCTACCGGCCGTCAAAGAGCCCTTCTTTTAAGAGAAAGCTTTGCTGGTAAACTGGGTAACTCTGTATTAGAAGACTTCCCCGGTGCTGGTATTGAAGTACAGGATGTTGATGGCAACACTACTACTGACAGCTACGCTGTAATTACCCAGCCAAGAGAAGGTTTTCAACTTGAAGTTCTAAACAACACCTGGGCTCAGTTTGGCGGGTTTGATGGTACTGTTGCCAGCATGGTATCTGGTAGCGGCCAAACTGCTGACGTTGTTGCTGAATTGACTGACAACGCCAACACTGTTTTAACTACTGCTTACGTAGGAGGCATCTCTCGCGCTACTGATGGTGGTCTTGACCCTCGCCCTGCTGCTGATGATGCCAATGTGGCCAATGTGCCTGCCGGTTTACAGCAAGCCAATTACCGTGGTGCTTTCCAGGCTGGTCAGCCTACCTGGTTGGCTGGTTGGTCTACCCTGTCAAAATTAGGCTACCTGGTTGACTAATTGAATTAGATAATTGACCATACAAAAGAAGCCATTTAACAATGGCTTCTTTTTTCATTAATACAGCTGTAATCATCAGAATATAATTTTGTGACTGATACACTCAATGCTACCCTTTATGAGAAAATTTATACAAAACGCATTTATGTTGGGCTGCTTGCTCACACTTGTGTCATGGGCGTCAATGGCACAAACAGGTACCATATCAGGTATTGTAGTTGATGCCACCTCGGGTGAAGAAATTATTGGGGCAACTGTATTTGTTCCTGAGGTTTCTGGTGGGGCAGCTACTGACATATATGGTAAATACCAAGTCAGAAACATCAAGCCTGGCACCTACACCTTAAAAGTATCTTACGTATCCTACCAGTCGCAAACCATCGAGGGCGTGCAAGTAGAAGCAGACAAGACTACTACTATTAATATAAACCTTTCAGAAGATGTACAACAGTTAGAAGAAATTGTAATTCAGGCTGAACAAATTAACAATGCAGAAACAGCCATCCTGTCATTGCAAAAAAAGGCCCTGACAGTGCAAGATGGTATCTCTATTGAAGAAATTAAAAAACTGGGTTCATCCAACGCAGCTGAATCAATGAAGTCAGTTACTGGTGCTGCAGTTGAAGATGGCAAGTATATTGTAATGCGAGGCCTGGGTGACAGGTATTCAATCACGCAGCTGAACGGAGTAATGCTGCCCAGTACTGACCCTTACCGGAACAGTACCAGTATGGACCTGATACCGGCCGATATGATTGACAACATCATTACTGCCAAAACTTTTACGGCCGACCAGCCCGGTAACTTTACAGGTGGCAGCGTGAATATTGCCACCAAATCATTACCTGAAGAATTTTACATGAACTTTGGGTTTTCTCTTGGCTTTAACACGCAAGCTTCGTTGATTGATGATTTTATTACTGATGGTGCCAATGGTGGTTCAGATTGGTTGGGTTACGACGATGGTACCAGGGCACTACCTGCTGTATGGAATGATCCTAACAATATTGAAGTAATTAACGGCTTTATTACAACCAGCGTTTTGGCCAGAAACGATGCTGAACTTAGAAGTGTTTACGATGCCACCTCGCGCTCATTAGACAACCCTTTCTTTGAATCAGAAGAATCTACCTTTTTAAATAACAGCATCAACTTCTCTATTGGTAACCAATACTTAATTGGCGAAAACCCCTTTGGTTTCAACCTTGGTATTAACTACGGCAAAGACTATTCTTACTATGATGATGGCCGTTCTGGTGTATACTTTGATGGGGGTAATGAAAATACCCTGATTCGTGAGCAGGACTTTGTTGACAGAGAAGGGCAGGAGAATACCCAGTTGGGTGGTTTGTTATCATTCGCTTACCAGTTTTCTCCCAACCATGAAATCAAACTTGATAACCTTTATAACCATGACAACAATACAAGGGCCTACGTTGGTGAAGGTTACTGGCGCACCCCTGACTCTGAAAGGTTTAATACACGCTTCATATCTTTTCTTGAGCGTGAACTATACAGCACACAGCTATCAGGTAAGCATTACTTCGAAAATTTAAATAATATTAAGTTAGAGTGGACGGGTAGTTATGTGGTCTCTAACCTTGATTTGCCTGATGCGCGCCTGTTTGCATTTTATATTGAAGAGGTAGGCGGAGTGGACAGCTACATATTGCAACAATCTGAAATTGGCTTATTGCCCTCACACTTTTACCGGGAGCTGACAGATAATCAAATCAATGGTAAGTTTGACCTCGAAATACCTATTGCCGAAGACAGGCATCAAATCAAAACAGGCCTCTTTTACTCTAATAAAGAGCGTGACTTTAATGAATTGATTTTTTCACAGAATCAGGTACTTAAAGAGGGCCTTAACCCTAGTTATGTTTCTTTTGCTGAAGCCGCAGGCAACTTTGCTGCCTTTTTTGATGTGAGTAACTCAGGCTTTATTGACAGCCCTGAAACTAACGGCACTTCCGTTTGGGGTAACGGCAACATATACAGAAACGCTACCAACCCTGCCAACGCTTATACAGGTGAGGAGATTATCGTGGCTGGTTATGCTATGGGTGTGTTTGAATTGTCAAGCAACTTCAAAGCCATTGCCGGTGCTAGGGTTGAAAGTACAGACCTATCTGCTGCAAGTGCTGACCCTACTGAAACAGCAGGTAGCATTAATGTAACCGACGTATTGCCTTCGTTAAACCTGATCTACAACCTGAATGAATTCACCAATTTGCGTGTAGCAGGCTCAAGAACACTGGCAAGGCCAAACATGAGGGAGATTGCCCCCTTTGCCTCACAGGGTGAGCTGGGTAGGCCAATTACTTTAGGTAACCCTGACCTTGACAGAACCCTCATTACCAATATTGATGCTCGCTATGAAATATTTCCCAGGCCGGGCGAGCTGTTTGCAGTTAGTGCTTATTACAAGTCATTTGAAGACCCCATCATTTACATCTTGACTCCAAGAGCATCTACTGCTGAAATTCAGCCCATCAATAGTGAAAACGCCAATGTATACGGTATTGAAGTTGAATTCAGAAAGTCGCTTGACTTCATTTCAGAGGGCTTAGCCAACTTCAAAATATCAAGTAACTTTAGCTTTATTCGTTCACGGGTTGATAAAGCTGGTGAAGAGCTGCAGGCCTTGCGTGATGAGCAGGCACAAGGCAGAAGGTTAAACCTTGAAGACTGGCGAGAGTTCCAGGGCCAGTCGCCGTACATCCTGAACATTGCCTTGTTGCATTCTGATGATAACCTGGGCTGGGAAAACACCATTTCATTTAATATCTGGGGTGACCGCCTGGCTTTCGTGACAGATGCCTTAACGCCAGATGTTTACGAACAATCAAGGCCCATTCTTAACTTTGTATCTAAAAAACAAGTGGGTGAACATATCTCACTAGGGTTTAAAGCAACCAACCTGCTCAACCCTAAATTCTTAAAAGAATATGACTTTCAAAGCAACGACATATTCCAAAGCTTTACCAGAGGCCAAACCTTTAGCATAAGCGTTTCTTACAGTCACTAAAAAATACTTACCTGATGCCTGGGCCTGTAGCTAATTAGTTACAGGCCTTTTTTTATTCACCCAAGGTATATTTGAAAGGTATAAACTATTGTTAGTGCTGCCGGTAATACCCATAGGTAGTAGGCTGTGTGTTTACAGGTATGTTTAAGTAGGCTAAATATTGGCAACACAACCAACCAAAAGTAAAGGTGTGTTTTGCCATTTCACAATTGTAAAGCATTTAGCAACGGTGCTATGGCCTAGACAGAGGGTAAACTTCAATTAATGAAAAAAATAGGCATATTTAATATCAATAAAGTACTATAATATTGCCGCAATCGTTTTAAATAAGGCAATAAATCTATACCTTGCCATTATAAACTGTGAAGAAAAGTTTTTACTTACCACTTGTCTGTTGTTATGGGTAAGATTCCTAAATATCTGTCTGAATTTTACGAAGGCTATCTATCTAATTGGTTTATAATACTGGCAATCATTACGATTTGCATCATATCTATTCGTATTATCCATCAATTTATTGGCCACGTTTCAGAAAGGTTCAGACTGCACATCCAAACCGAAATGTTGATTAGAGAGGCTGTATCTTTATTCATCATTTTCAGCATGACTTTCTCAAGCTTAGTTGCCGCCTTTGACTTTCAGGTAAACCCCTGGTTTTTTATGCCTGCGCTACTGTCTGTATTCATTTATTTGGGCAGAGCCTACATCATTGATGTATGGGCCGGCATTGTATTTAAGTTTTTGCAATACGGCCGTAAGGGCGATTTAATTGAACTTCACGATAGGATGGGCATCATCAAAAAGTTAGGTGTCTTTAATGTTGAAGTCATTATTAAGTCAAATAAAATCATGCAAATTCCAAACGCGCTGTTTAGAAAAGAGTTTACCAGAAACTATAGCAGAGAGTCAGAAAAGCAATTGGCATTTGATGTGAACATCCCCATCAGTATAGAACTGCAAGCTGCCCATGACAAACTGGAGGTAATTATGGACAATGACCTCTGTGTTAACCGGTATGAAGTGTCTGACATTATTAAGTCCATTAAGCCCGGTTATGCCTTTAACATGAAAATTAAGGTCTGGTATTATGATGGTTGTTATTGGCATATTGTAAACAAACTGCACAACCAAATTATTGCTGCTTTTAGTGTTGATGAAAACCCAGCCACCAACGATTCTGGTATTTTTTATTTTGAAAATGAAGCCAGCGGGGCAGAGTAACACCTGTATTCACTTAAAGAGTATATCACTCCATTAATCGTTAATTCTCTTTACATCATCTGTTTTTAGTTTTTACAAGTGGTGTATTGGGCTACTTTTATGCCATAATAACAGCGGCCCATAGGCTAACCAGTATAGTTAGCTGTTTATGATTTCTTAATAATCAAAATCAACAATCCTTTCGTATTTTGCCAGTTATTAGGCACACTCTAATAGTGATGAACCCCTGTAATAGGTTACAATTAAACTACTTAGCACAAAATATTATCAATCAACTTATACACTAAACCTTTATTATTATGGAAATTAAGGAAATTATTGACCTGGCATTGCCATATGCTATAAGGCTTGTTGGTGCCGTTGTGGCATTAATCATAGGCTTATGGATTATCAAGGCAATCACCTCATTCACCAAAAAAACCTTAGCCAAGCGAAATATAGAGCCTACTCTGAGGCCTTTTTTAATTAGCATATTCAATGGATTACTAAAAGTACTGTTGGTAGTAGCCATACTCAGCACAGTTGGTGTTGAAATGATGTCATTCATTGCCATATTAGGTGGTGTGGGCCTGGCCGTTGGTTTAGCCTTGTCTGGCACACTACAAAACTTTGCCGGTGGGGTGATGCTAATCATCTTTAAGCCGTTTAAAGTAGGTGATTTTATTGATGCCCAGGGCTACATGGGTACCGTACACGAAATACAGCTCTTTAACACCATATTAAAAACGCCTGATAACAAACTGCATATCATTCCTAACGGCGGTTTGTCTACTTCTTCCATGACCAACTTCTCTACCATGCCTACACGCAGGGTTGATTTTACATTTGGTATAGGCTATACTGATGATATTGCAAAAGCCAAAGAAGTAATTCGTGGTTTAATTGAGCAAGACGAAAGAATACTGAAAGACCCCGCCCCTTTTATTGCAGTAACCGAGCTGGCCGATAGCTCTGTAAACTTGGTTACACGCGTTTGGTGTGAAAGAGCCAATTACTGGGGCATTTACCACCAAATGCTTGAAAAAGTTAAGCTTGCCTTTGATGCTGAAGGCATCAGCATACCCTACCCACAAACTGATGTGCACCTATTCAAACAGAAATAATATGAATTGCCTTAGTTATACTTTCAGGTATGCCTTTTTTATTGCCATCATGCTGCTGGCAGCGCCATACGCATTAAAGGCTCAGGAACCAGCTGCCGATACCTCTTACTGGAGCACCTCTGCCGAAGGTACCCTCACCTTTTCGCAGGTTAGCCTAAGTAACTGGGCCGGTGGTGGTAATAACTCAATTGCTCTGAATATGTATGCCGGCTTTGTGGCCAATTATGCCAAAGACCGTGTTAGCTGGGAAAACTCTCTTAACCTGGGCTATGGCCTGGTAAACCAAAGTAATACCGGCCTACAAAAAAGCGATGATAAGATTAACCTGATCTCAAAATTTGGCTATCAGCTCTCTCAAGAATCAAACAAGCTATTCTGGAGCTCAATGGTTGACCTGAAAACGCAATTTGCTCAGGGCTTTGACCTACCCAATGACTCAATAGAGATTTCAAGGTTTGCCGCACCCGCTTACATTCTGGTTACCACTGGCCTTGACTACAAGCCCAGCAGTAACTTTTCTATCATGTACTCACCAGTCACAGGTAAGCTTACCCTGGTTACCAGCCAGGCCCTGGCTGATCAGGGTGCGTTTGGCGTTGACCCTGCCGAATTTGATGAACTGGGCAACCTCGTTGCTGAAGGCAAGCAATTCAGAGCAGAAATAGGTACCTACATCAAAATGAATTACAAGCGCGAAATTTTTACTGATGTAAACTACCAGACTAACCTGGAGCTGTTCAGCAACTATCTTGATGAGTTTGGCAATATAGATGTGAACTGGGAAAACACCTTTATTATGAAGGTAAATAAGTTTCTATCGGCCAACCTCATTACCCAGTTAATCTATGATGATGACATCAAAACCACTGAAGTACTAAACGATGGTACCATGGTGCAACGGGGGGCGCGTGTACAGTTTAAGCAAATATTTGGCTTAGGGCTTTCTTATATTATTAAGTAAGCAACAGTAATTTTAGCCAATACACTGTCATAAAATCAAATATGTATAACTTACAACATAAAAGGGGTTCTGCCCCTTTTATGCTTTATTAAACTATTGAATAAAACCACCATGATAAAAAGTTGTGCGCTTAGCGTTTTATTGATCATTACTACTTTGGCTGCTTATGCACAGGTAAGCCCACAAAGCCCTGAACAATTTCTTGGCTACCAGCTTGGCCAGCGGTTTACGTTACATCATGAAGTGGTTGATTATTTTGAGCATTTAGCTGGCGCAAGCAAACAGGTTACACTTACATCTTACGGCAAAACCTACGAGCACCGCCCACTGTTGCTGGCTTTTATCACCTCTGAAGCCAATCAGGCACAGCTTGAAACCATCAGAACTGACAACCTAAAACGGGCAGGTATTCTTGAAGGCAACCCTACAACCAACATACCTGTAATATGGCTTAGCTACAATGTACACGGCAATGAAGCAAGTGCTACAGAAGCCGCTTTGGCTACTATATATGAATTAGTGAAGCAAAACAGTCAATATGCTGCCTGGCTTGATAAAGCAGTGATTGTAATTGACCCTTGCATTAACCCTGACGGGCGCGATCGTTACGCCCACTGGTACCGGCAGGTGGGCCACTTAACACCAAACCCCGGCTTGCAGGGTGAAGAACACCACGAGCATTGGCGCCCGGGCAGAAGTAACCACTACCTGTTTGACCTGAACAGAGACTGGGCCTGGCAAGAGCAAATTGAATC
>CAZXTW010000027.1:0-6734 GCA_964643525.1 uncultured Roseivirgaceae bacterium | reverse complement strand
ACCACTACCTGTTTGACCTGAACAGAGACTGGGCCTGGCAAGAGCAAATTGAATCGCAAAGCCGCATTAAAATCTATAACCAGTGGCTGCCGCACATTCATGTTGACTTTCATGAGCAGTTTGTCAACAACCCCTACTACTTTGCCCCCGCTGCTGAACCCTTCCATGAATACATTACAGACTGGCAAAGAAAGTTTCAGGTAACCATAGGTAAAAACAACGCCAAGTACTTTGATCAGTCAGGGTGGCTATACTTTACCAAAGAGAGCTTTGACCTTTTGTATCCCAGCTATGGTGATACCTACCCTACATTTAATGGCTCTATTGGTATGACTTACGAGCAGGCAGGCCATGGCCTGGCAGGGCTTGCTGCTCAAATGGATAATGGCGATACACTAACTTTATTAGACCGATTAACCCACCACACCCGCACAGGCTTAGCTACCATTGAATCTGGTGTTCAAAATGCCGATCAAATGCTAAAAGCATTTGGTGAGTATTTCAGCACTAGTGTTACCAACCCCCCAGGTAAATTCAAAACCTACATCATAAAAAGTAGCAATGGGCCTGATAAACTAAACAAGCTTACCCAGTGGCTAACAACCCACGGTATTAAATATGGCACCGCTGGTAGTTCCAGAAGCGGCAAAGGCTTCAGCTATCGTCAAGGCAATAAAAATGCTTCATTTCGAATCAGTGCCAATGACCTGATCATTAGTGCGCATCAGCCCAAAGGCATACTCGCACAAATTCTGCTTGACCCAGAAACTAAGCTAACCGATTCGGCCACCTACGACATTACCGCCTGGAGCCTGCCCTATGCTTATGACTTAGATGCCTACGCTACTACTGAAAAAATACAGCCAAAAGGTCAGTATCAACTTCAAGTACATGATGCCTCAAAATACACAAATACCAGTGCCTATGCCTATGCTATTCCCTGGGGTGATATTCTTGACACAAAATTCTTAAGTAAAACCATCCAGGCAGGCATCAAAGCACGTTTTGCCGGTGCTGGCTTCACAGCTGAGGGTAAAAGATTTAATGCCGGCACCATAGTAATAACTGCTGCTGATAACAGAAAGCACCAGGCAGACTGGCGAAAACAACTGCTGGCATTAGCCAAAGAATACAATAGAGATATTATGGCACTGACAACCGGGTTTAGTGATGCTGGGCCTGACCTCGGCTCAGCCTCGTTTAGCCTCATCGATCAACCAAAAGTGGCCGTTCTGGCTGGTAACGGGGTAAGCTCTTTGTCATACGGTGAAGTGTGGCATTACTTTGAACAGCAAATTCAATACCCCTTTACCACCATCAAAACTGACATGTTTACTGATGTTGACTTGTCGCGTTACAACGTAATGGTTGTGCCTGAGGGAAATTACAGCACCATGAATGAAGATGCGCAACAGGCACTTGACAAATGGGTAGCCCAAGGCAATAAGCTAATTGTCATTGGAGGTGCGGTAAACCTTTTTGCTGAACGTGAGGGCTACGGTTTAACCTATAAAAAAGGAGATGACAAAAAGAAAGAAGACCCAAAGCCTGTTGAACGCAAACTATATAAAAACCGGGTAGGAGAGTTTTTACAAAACTATACGGCAGGTTCAATATACAAAATCAGCCTTGACAACAGCCACCCCTTAGCCTTTGGTTACAGAACCGAGCATTTTAACCTCAGACTTAACAATGCCCACTATGCTTACCTTAGCTCAGGCTGGAATGTTGGCGTAATTGAAAACAAAAAAGCCCTTATAAGTGGCTACACCGGTGCCAAAGCACTTGACAAAATAGACAATACCCTAGTTTATGGTGTGCAAAGGGTAAAAGGTGGGCAGGTAGTTTACCTTGCTGAAAACCCATTGTTCAGATCCTTCTGGTATAGCGGGAAACAAATTATGAGCAATGCCATTTTTCTGGTAGGCAATTAACAATTTCTTTATATTTGAGAATTGTTTTGTTAAACTGTAAAATGATTTGGTTCGTCGTGCAGATTTACACATTTACCGAATTGTGGTTGATTTGCCGATGCAATTCATTATTTTTGTATTATCGAAAAATCAATTAACGGCATCAACGCTTAGTTTTCATTTGTTTTTGCCCCTAATTGGTAAAGCATATTAGATAAGACAATTCAAATAATCTTATATATAGATTTTTCTTTGAATTAAAGAACATGATTGATGATTGAATGGTAATGTTTTTAGTTGTTTGTTGTGATGTTTAATGATAAAAAAGAGGGTGCTGCCCTCTTTTTTACATTTATGCCCTCTGCAAAACAGAAGCCAACGGCCGCTGGTTAAAAAAATCAGGCAGCTTTTTACTTAAACAAGAAACCTTCTGATTTGGCTGCTGTCTTTACAACAAAAAACAACAGCCAAATGAAGCTCAAGCCCTTTATTCATAACATAACCTGCATCATAGGCATACTGGTGGCTTTTTATATTGTTACCATCACTTTTTAAAAAAGCAACGCCAATACAAAAGCCTGATCAAGCCCATTTAACATTTTATGCAGCTGCTTAACTGTCAGGGTCAACTAACTTACTGTTTACCTGAATCTCATTATGTAGTGTGCGGTGCACCGGGCACTTATCAGCAATTTCCAGCATTCTCTGGCGTTGCTCGGCTGTTAAGTTGCCTTCAATTTCAATAAGTCGGTCAATTTGATCAATCTTAGCAGTATTACTTTCACAGGCTTCGCAATCCTGGGCATGCACCTTGCTGTGCGATAAATGCACCTTAATCTCTTCAATTGCAATATTTTTATGGTTGGCATACATCTTCAACGTCATTGAAGTACATGCGCCTAACGCTGCCAGTAACAGGTCATAAGGGTTGGGGCCCAGGTCTGCCCCGCCAACACTGGTAGGCTCATCAGCCAAAAAGCGGTGTTTGCCAGCTTTCACCTCTGTGGTGTACCCTTCCCTACCGGTACGCACTGCAACCTTCTGGCTCGTTTCCAGGGCATCTGCTGCTTCAGTGTCAAGGTAGCGGGTGGCCCAGTTGGCAATAACAGTACCTACATACAATGAGTCCGCCTTTTTGGCCAGCAAATGGTCTGCTCCATCAAGCGAAACAAAGCTCTTTGGGTGGTGGGCGGTAGTGTAAATTTTGGCAGCATTATCAATGCCTACCGTCTGGTCTTGAGGTGAATGCAAAATCAACAGAGCCTTTCTAATTCTTTGAATCGTCTCTCCTAAATCATTCTTAGTCAGGTCATCTAAAAACTGCTTCTTAATCGTAAATGGCCGGCCACCAATATCAACAGTGGCAAACCCTTTGGCCTCAATCTCTTCAATGCCCTCTTGTAGCAAATGCAACACATGAGGCGGCTCTGCAGGGGCCCCTATAGTAGCTACAGCCCGTACAGAATCTAACAGGGCAGAGGCTTGCAGCACCGCCGCACCGCCAAGCGAATGACCAATTAACAGTTGGGGGGCATCATAATTGGCTTCCATATAATTAGCTGCACTAATTAAATCTTCTACATTGGTTGAAAAGTTTGTGTCGGCAAAATCACCGCTGCTCTCTCCTAAACCAGTAAAGTCAAACCTGAACACCGCAATACCATGCTGCGTTAAGGCATTACTGATATTGTTTACTGCCAGCAGGTTTTTTGAGCAGGTAAAACAATGGGCAAACAAAGCATAGGCAACGGGGTGTTGCCCAAGTGGCAAATCAAGCCTGGCTGCCAATTGCTCATTATTCTTATTTGTAAATTTTACTTTTAAGCTTTTCATGATTGTTTCTTGTTATGATAATGCCTGCAAGTGGTGGCAGTAAGGTGTAGAATATATACCTCAAAAATAAAAAACAGGGCTTGCAGGTG
Source organism: uncultured Roseivirgaceae bacterium (assembly GCA_964643525.1). GTDB lineage: Bacteria > Bacteroidota > Bacteroidia > Cytophagales > Cyclobacteriaceae > CAZXTW01. Next base: position 2,899 of record CAZXTW010000027.1, on the reverse strand, counting down.
TGTCTTTGAGTTTACATACCCGCCAATTTACCAATTAGTTTCAACCTGATGCAAACAACAAAACAAAGCATAAAAATAGGCAGCCTTATTAGGGCTGCCCGCATATAATAGTCTTCGTAGCTCTATTTCTAATTATTTACCCAGCATAACAAATGCACCCCAATAATAAGGCTGCTTATACTTCTCCTTCAATTGTTGCTGTGCCTGCCTGAAGGCCGCTTGTCGGTTGCCTGTTTCCAGCCACTTTTTATAAAACGAACTCATCAGCTCATTGGTAGCTTCATCATCCACTGACCATAAACTCATAATAATACTCTTGGCACCTGCTATTTGAAAGGCCCGCTGTAACCCATATACCCCTTCACCATTCTGTACTTTACCAAGCCCTGTTTCACAGGCAGAAAGCACCACCAAATCAGTATGGTCAAGGTTAAGGTTCATGGCCTCATAGGCAGTTAATACACCGTCATCACCGGCCAGGTCTTCGTCATCGCTAATGGGCTTTAACAACTTGTTAGCTCCTGCAAAAATAAGGCCTGAGCGCAGCAGCGGGTTCTCCATATACTCCATGTTTTCGTCTGTAGTAGCCAGGTCAGTATCCTCTATAAAAAAGCCATGGGTAGCCAAATGAAGGGTGGTGGGGTGGTTCATTTGTTTAATGCTGCCTTCCTGGGCATTGTCAAGCAATAGCGTGTCAAAAGCAATATTACTATCAGCATACAGGGCAGAAATATTCTCTACTTCTTTCTTGGTACCGGGCAGCATAGTGAGCTGCTGGTTGCCACGAAGCAGCCTCTGAAGCCCCCCACGAAGGCCCCTGCTCAGGCTGCCCCTGGTGGCACCGCGTGATAAGCCAGAAGCTTCTTCACCACGTATAGAGCTATTGCCTGAGCGTTGTCGCTTTCTGTTCCTGTCGGCCACCACAGTATTGGCCACCACTTCAGCTCGGGCCTCAGCATCTGTATCGCCAACCCCATAATTATAATTAGGAAAACCAAGCAGCAAAGCCTTGCTGCCAGCTTCAGCCTGGCTGGCAGGCTCCCCATCAAACAGTACTAAATCTTTCGTATTACTCAGCATTTGCACCGTCACCTCGTCAATCAAATACCTTTCTGTGTCGGGGTTAAGCATGGTGTACAGGCTCACCTGGTTATACACACCATCGGGCGAAAAATACACCCGATCAATACCATCCAGTTGTTCGGCAATGGGCTTCCAGAAAAAATTATATGAATACTTTTCTTCAATCTTAAACTTGATGGAATTTCTGTAATTGGCCAGATAGCGCGATTCAAGTGTTTTACCGTTGCCTATCAACACAAAACTGGGGTGCCTTTTAGTCTTTGCCGTTACTATCAGGGCAGCATAATAAATCTCGTCAGAAAAATAGCCGCTTGAATCTGGCACAAACTTTCTAAACCTGATAATCTCAATGGCAGCATCTTTTGGGCCAAGCTTTTTCTGTACATCCTTCCAGGTATAACTCTCATTAACATAAGTATTCGCAAAAACACTCGATGCTGCACTAAGGTCCTTTTCAAGCCTGTCGTTTGCCGCCGCAATTGAATCGAGGTTAATATTACGTGCAGCCAGCTGCTCTTTAGTTAATGAAAACATTTTGGCCAGCAACTCTTTTGATGAAACCCACGCTTCATACTTGGCAATTAAACTGCTGTCTTTACTATTTAAAATATTATTTCTCACCTTATTGGTGGCATACATAATTAACCCCTTGGTGGCCAGCTGGTAGTTATACATGTCAGACACCACCTGCGGCGACTCTTTAAAGTGCTCTGCAGCAAATGAATTAAACTCTTCAAAAGTCTTTTTTAGCTTAGTATTATAAAAAACAGCTTTCTGTATTTCATTCATAGTCGGAAAAACAGCATCAATCTGCTGGTAATAATTCTCAAACGTCTGTTTATAATACTTGTAAGCCACATCTGCATTGCCGGTTGCCCAGTTTAAAATAGCCAGCTTATTAATCGTTTGCCCATACCTTGGGTGCGCTTTGCCCAATAACTTCTGTCTGTTGCGCAGTACCTGTGACAAGGCTGCTCTCGCCTCTTCATGCTTATTCATAATCATCAGCAGCTTTGCCTTATTTTCAAGCGTATTGGCATACTCAGGCTGGTGCTGGCCAAAATATTTACGCTGCAAATCAAGGTTCGTATCATACAGCTGGGCGGCTTCTTCCAGCGCACCCATTTGCCGCTTCACAGTAGCAAGCCACGACAAAGTCAATACATAATCTAAGCTGCTGCTTCCCAGTGCACTTTCGGTAAGCTGCAACGAGGCCTCAAACAAATCGTGCGCTTCCTGGTATCGCCCCTGATGAAAATATACAGCAGCCAAATTAGAAATTGACGAGGCATAAAAACCGCTTGAGTCGCCATACTGTTGCTTATCCATTTCTACCAGCTCCAGCAAATACTTTTCCGCTTCAGAGTAACTGCCCAGGCCAGAATAGGTAGCGGCAAGGGTGCCTATTAAATAAGAATACAGTGAGTCATTCGCTACACCAATGCCATCATAAATATCTAACGATTCCAGCAGGCGGCCTTCAGCTTGCGGAAATCGCCCTGTTTTTCGATACAGCTCGGCAATACCCTGGCTAATCATAATATAATCAACCGAGTTCTTGCCGTACTTCTCTTCAATAATAGCCTGGGTCTTTAAATAATTAGCCTCTGCTTCAGTATAAGCGCCTTGAATTACCTGTAAGTCAGCAAAATGGCTCAGCACAAAAGTATAAGAGTCATCGCCTTTGGGGTACTTCTTTAAAATACTCTTAAACAAATGCTCTGCCTTTGGGTAATGGCCCATAAACTTATAAATCTCTGCCAGGTTCATTAACTCAAGCAGGTATTCTGTGCTCTCTGTGCCATAACCTTGCGCT
>CAZXTW010000026.1:6372-19235 GCA_964643525.1 uncultured Roseivirgaceae bacterium | reverse complement strand
GTTGACGGCGCCTAACGGGGCAGAAACATTTTATACGGGCACCACCAACGCCATTACCTGGGCCAGCCTGCCCACGCTACAAACAGAAAAAATACACATTGAATACAGCAACAACAACGGGGCCTCTTGGCAAACGCTGGCCACTGACTTGCCCAATACAGGCACCTACCAATGGGCCATACCCCAAACCTTTGGCCTGACAGACCTGGCCAAAATCAGGGTAAGCGTTATTGGCAATCCCAGCGCCATTGATGAATCTGACAATACCTTTAACATAGCCGCCTCTGGCATTGCCCTGACCAGCTTTAACGGGGGCGAGCAGGTATTTCCGGGCTACACCACACCCATTACCTGGCAGGCAACAGGCATTGCCGCTACAGACAATATTACCATTAACCTGCTGGCCAACGGGGGCACTGTAACCCTGCCCATAGCCACCGTACCCAATACGGGCACCTACAATTGGCAGGTGCCTTTTGATTTGGCACCCGCTACTGACTATAAGCTAGAGGTACAGGTACAAAGCCGGGGGTTAAGTGCCCAGAGCAACAACTACTTTGAAGTGCAGCAGGGCTACTTTACCGTGCAGAGCCCGCGCACGCCAGATGCGCTACAGGCCGGCACCACCATGGGGGTGGCCTGGGCCAGCACCGGCATACCTGATACAGCAAAAGTGGTGGTGCTGCTAAGCCTTGACAATGGGCTGACTTATGAGCCCCTGGGCCAAACCACCAATGGCGGGGTTTTTAACTATGACTTACCCATAAACCAGGCCACAAGCAACCAGGCCATTGTGCAGGTGCGGGCACTGAGCTACCCCAGCGCGGCCGGTTACAGCCAGGGCACCTTTACCATTGACCTGCCCGCTGTTGCCCTGCAGCAGCTGCCGGGCGCAGGCAATGCCCTATACTTTAACGGCACCAACGGCAGCCTTGACCTGCATACTGATGCTTTGCAGGCCGTTAAAAATGACTTTACCATTACCTTCTGGGCAGCCCCAGAGGCCGAGCGCACCGCCCAGGCAGAGGCCACGGCTGGCACAGCAGGCGCTGCGGGCAGTGGCCAGCGTTACCTCATATACCCCGTGCAGGGGGCCGGCACTGAGGCCGGCATGGGCGTTTCACTGGGTACCAATGGCATTTCTATATATGAACACGGGGCAGGCTACCTGCCCGCCCGCCTGGTGTATGATGCCAACCTGAGCGGCTGGCACCATTACGCCATTGTATACACCAACAAGGCCCCTGCATTGTATATAGATGGGGTGCTGGTTAGAAGTGCCGCAGCCAGCAGCCAGGCGGCCGTATTTGCTTCTGGCACCATAGGCGGCCATAGCTACGGCTGGTACCAGGGCGGCTTTGACGAGCTGCGCGTCTGGAACAGGCCCCTCACTGAGGCCGAAGTGCGCACAGGCCTAACCTTAAAGCAAAACAGGCACGCTGCCGGGCTGGTGGCCTACCACCGGTTTGACGAGGCTACTGGCAATGCCGTATACAGCCAAACCTACAACAACATGGCCACCTTTGGGGCCGGGGTGTCGCGCATCCCCTCTGGGGCCTACCTGGGCAATACCAGTGTGCATGCCTACAACATGGCCCCTGGTGATGAACTGACCCTGCTAACAGCGGCGGGCCAGCCTGAAATAACTGTGTATAATGTGCAGGGCGCACCGCAGGCCATGCACATTTACCGGGTTGATGAGGGCCCCAATGTACAGACTATACCCAATGAGTTTACCTCGGCCGACCTGAGCCGCTACTACGGGGTGTACCTAGCAGGGGGCAGCAACCCTAACTATGCTGTGCGCTACAACCTGCAATCAACCAACCGGTTAACTGATGCTGACAAAGCTGCGCTACTGTACAGGGCAGGCAACAACAGCCCCGCCTGGGCCGACCAACGCACCGTAAAGGTAAATGGGGAGGCACAAATTATGGCCCCCAACCAGGACCAGCCGCTTGAAATGCTGGTGGCAGAGACTGACCGCAGCCTTACCGACTTTACCATTACAGCCCCACTGGCGGGCACACTGCTGCTAAGCACCCAAACCGTGGGTATTGAGTGGCAAAATACCGTGCTTGCTGCCACCGCGCTGGTGCGCCTTGAGTACAGTACTGATGCCGGCCAAAACTGGGTACTTATTGATGAGGTAGCCAACAGCGGCACCTACAGCTGGCAGGTGCCGGCCACCATTGCCGCAGGGCAGGGCCTGATTAGAGTAGGCGAAGCCGGCGATAACTTTTACTTTAACAACACTGAGCTGCCAGTAAACTTTGATAATTATGCTGACCTGGTACAAAGCCCCAACGGGCAAGAGCAGTGGTTTACCGGCTTTGCCTTTGACATTACCTGGCAGGCCGGCAGGCTGCCTTCTGGCAACGCAGCCCTGGCTTACAGCATTGACGGGGGCGCGGTATGGACGCCCATTGCCACAGTGCCAGATAACGGCAGCTACAGCTGGGCCATCAGCACCGCCCTGCCTGCCAGCACCAATGCCTACATCAGGGTGGCCGATGCAGGCAATGCACAAATTGCCGATGTGTCTGACCAGGCCTTTACCATAGCCAGCCCCCAGCTAACGCTTAATGCACCCACTGGTGGCGAAACCCTATATACCGGCCGCAGCTATGACATTACCTGGGTGGCTGCCGGTATACCTGAAAACGGCACCATAACCATTGAATACAGCAGCAATGCCGGTGCAGACTGGACGGTGCTGAGCGCCGCCGCTGATGCCGCCACCCAAAGCTACACCTGGGTGCTGGAGGCCAACCACCCCTTAACCACACAGGGCCGCATTAGAATAAACTACGCGGCCGATGCCCGGCTGAACGACCAGAGCACGGCCAGCTTTAGCATTGCCAAACCTACCCTGGCTGTTACCTTTCCTGACGGGGGCGAGCAGTTGTACAAGGGCTTTCCGGCAGTAATTCGCTGGCAAGCTGAAGGCCTGCTGGCACAAAACACTGTAAACATTGAGCTCAGTGCTGACGGAGGCAACACCTGGGCGCTGGTGGCCGATCAGGTACCCAATGACGGCACCTATGACTGGCTGCCCCCCTACAGCCTCAGCACCGGGGCCAACTACAAAATAAGGGTAACCAATGCGCAAGACCCAACCGTGCTTGACGTAAGCAATGCTGCATTTACCCTTATTGACCCCACCATTACCGTAAACATTCCGCAAGATGGTACCGTACTGTTTGCTGGCAGCACCTACAACATTACCTGGGACACTGAAGGGGTAATTGACGGCGCGCCGCTAACCATTGAGTACAGCGCCAATGAGGGCCAAACCTATGAAACGCTGGAAAACGTTACCGGCAATGACGGCGTGTATGAGTGGCGCATACCCATTACCCAAAACCTTACTGACAAGGGCCTGGTGCGCATAAGCCTGAGCAATGCCAGCACCATTGTTGATGTAAGCAACAGCCCCTTTAGCATAATCCAGCCGCGCCTTACCCTTGAAAGCCCCAACGGTGGCGAAATATGGGTAACCAGCCAGCAAAATGAAATCAGCTGGGATGCCGTGGGCTTTAACCCTACCGAGCCGGTTAAGCTCTTGTACAGCAACAACAACGGGGCCAGCTATACTGAAATAGCCACCGTTACCGCCCGTGATGAGGCGTACCAATGGCTAATTCCTGAAGGCCTCACCCTGTCTGAAGCCTACCGCATTAAAATAGAGGCCGTGCAGCTAAGCAGCATTGCCGATGTAAGTGATGCCGTATTTACCATACTGGCAGAGAGCCCCGGCAACCGCTATGAAAACCCCATTGACATAGCCCTGCCCGCACAAAGAAGTGACGCCACCAACCTTTTTGGCAATACCTATGCCGGGCCCAACAACCGAGGCACCAAAGACATCTGGTACCGCTTTACCGTACCTGTTTGTACTGATGTGGTCAACTTTGAACTGGTTACGGCAGCCTCGCAGGTGTCATTTCACCTGCTTAATGCGCAGGGGCAATACCTTGAAGGGCAAAACAGCAACGTAAAAACCTACAGCACCAGCAACCTTGCCGTAGGCGAAACCTACTACCTGGTGGTGCAGGGCAACACCAACAACATTAGTTACCAGTTGAATGCCGGCACCGCCGAGCATGTGGTGGCCATGCCGGCACTGGTACAAATATGCGAGGGCAGCACGGCCGTGCTTGACGCCGGCCTTGAGGCAGAGGCCTACCTGTGGTCTACCGGTGAAACAAGCCGCACCATTACCGCCACGGCCGAAGGTACCTACACGGTAGATGTAACCAAAAACGGCTGTACCAGAAGCGGCAACACCCAGCTGGCCTATAACCGCAACAATGTAGCACCCTTTAACAGCCTGCTGCCTGCCAACGGCACCTTAAACCGTGACCTGCCGCTGAGCTTTGTGTGGGAAGAAGCCCGCCATGCCCGGTACTATGAGCTGTATGTGTGGGAGCAGGGCCAGGCAGAGCCCACCGCACCTATCAGCACCAATATAGAAGCCCTGAGCACCACCCTGCACAGCGGCCTTACCTACGGCAAAGTATACAACTGGAAGGTCAAAGCCGTGGGGCTGTGTTCAGACTACCAAACGGCCAACAAAGTATTTAGCCTGCGCCAAATACCAGACCTGACCGCCACCATACTGGCCACCTCAAATGAAATTGAGGCGGGCGAAGAGGTTTCTGTAGCCTGGTATACCAACAACGAGGGCCAGGTAAGTACCGGCAACCAGACGTGGCACGACCAGGTGTACCTCAGCCCCACCCGCACCACCAGTACGGCAGGCGCTACCTACCTGGGGCAGGTGGCCAACCTCTCGTTTATTAATGCCAAAAGCAATTACTACAACGAGGCCACCTTTAGCACCAGCAGCAGCCTGGCCCCCGGCCAGTACTACCTGATTGTAAGGCCTACCGCCATACTTGAAACTGATACTGAAAACAACGCGGCCGTATCAGTAGTGCCGGTACAAATTACGGCGCCCACCCGCCCCGACCTGCAGCCCCAGGCCATCAGCTACGCAGCCACTGCGGTAGCGGGCAATCAACTTACGGTAAGCTACACCGTAGCCAATGTGGGCCAGCGCGACCTGGCTACTATTTACAGAGACATTATTTACCTCAGCCCCCATGCTGATTATGCCGCTGGCGATTTGACCTCACTGGCCACCGTCAGGGTATTTAAAATAAGAAACCAACAGGGCGGCATTGTGCTGCCAGAGCCTGAAGAGTACAACTCGCTGGCCATAGGGCAAGACACCCTGCTTGAGCTCAGCATCTCGCTGCCCGCAGGGCTTGAGGGCACCTACTACCTGCATGCCCGCATTGATGCTTTTGATGAGGTGTTTGAGGCTGACAACAGCAACAACCTGCTTACCGGTGCCCCCATTGCCATTAGCCTGGCGCCTGCACCAGAGCTGCAGCCTGTGGCTTTAAACATACCTGCCGAAGCTGACGCGGGCACCTTTATGAATGTAGAGTGGGTGGTACAAAACCTGGGCCAGGGCATCCCCCCCATAAACAGTGCCTGGGTAGACCGCATTTACATTTCTGAATCGCCCGTATTTCATGAAAGCAGTGCGGCGCTCATTGGTGTTTTTCAGGCACCTAACCAGGCAGGCAACCGCCTGCTGCCCGACAGTACCTATACGCAAACACGCCCCATTTACGTGCCGGCCGCATTACAGGGCTTTTACTACGTGCACCTGCTGGTAAACCCAGAGCAAACCCTGTTTGAGTTTAGAGAAAACTACGCCAATAACAATATGGTGAGCGCAGGGCAGATCAAGATTAACGAAGCCGGCGATTTAACGGGTGCAGTGCCCTGCGACCACTTTGGCGGTGCCTGTGACCTGAATGAAACTGATACCTATGCCTATGGCATATACCCCATGCTGTTTGACCTGACCAACGCCAGCAGAGAAAGCGGCGAGCAGTTTGATACTGACATACACGCCCTGCACGACAAATCTGTCTGGTACCGCTTTACCATACCCACCAGCCGCTTTGTAGAAATACGGCTGCCAGAAAACCTGAACTCAGACCACCTGGGTGTTTCTGACATAGGCATGACGGTGTTCAGAGCGCCGCAGGCAGGCTACCCGGTGCTGCGCGAAACTGGTGAGAACGACAATGACCTGGCCGATTTTACCCAGCTCACCACCTTTGGTACCTCTGGTAACTTTTGCCTGGATGCAGGCACCTACTATGTGCGCTTTTCGGCAGGCAACTACCAGCAGTTTTTGCCGCTGGCCGCGCAGTTAATATTGCGCTCACCCTCAGAAGTGCCCAACGCCACCTACCTGTACGACCGGCCCGACCTGGCCTACAGCTTCCCTGACCCACTGGGCCACACCACCCGCAGTGTAAACATTGACTTAGGCTGCCTTTCAATAGATGCTGAAAGCGAGGCCCTGCCCCTGCTGGGCGATCAATACAAACAGTGGAGCCAAACCGCCTGGGCCACCTTCCGTACAGATGAGTATACTGATGCCCTGCGCATCTCGCTCAACTCATCGCCATTTGCTAATGACCGCAAGGTGGGCATCATACTGTATGAAGGCATTGCAGCTGATGGCAACCTGGGGCGGCTCACACCAATAGATACGGCCATTTTTGAAAAGCCCGACCGCTACGCACCAGCACCCACCCTTGACCTGTTGTGTACCGTGGGGGCCAACCAGTACTACACCATACAAATGTTTTACCACGCCCTTGAAAGCCGCCGCTTTACTTTAAGCGTAACTGACAGAGGCGTGCAGCCCACGGCAGGGGTAGACCCCCAAAACCCCAGCCAGCTTGGGGTCATGGCCAAAAGCACCTACCCTGGTGAGCAGAATATTTATGGCGACTATATTATACCGCCGGGTGCCAAAAACACCTTTACCAACTACTTTGCCTGTAACGCCAAAATGATAGATTACGTAACCTGCGATGTAATGCCAGCAGCAGGCTATTACGAGGGCTACGAGGCACTTGACATGAACCAGTGGTATACCTTTGAGGTAGATGAACTAAGCACCATATTCTTACAGAACAGCACCCCTGGGCAGCAGCTGGCCAGAATATACTATGGTGATGTGGCCAGTTACTGTACCGGCAATGGCACCCTTGACTTGATTGAAGAGGCTGACGGCAGGGGCTGGACCTTCGAGCTGTTTTGCCAGCAGGCCGGTACCTACTCAGTACAACTGCTGGGGGCTACCGTGCCCGATAACCCCTTTGCCGCTACGGCTGCCCTGGGCGAACGCAATGAGCTGAACGTATGGGTACAAAATGAGCCCATTTGCCCCTGTACTATTGCCAAGGCAGAAGACCAGGCCAATGATGTAATTGCCGAGCGCGAGCATTTGTTTACCCTGGCCAGTGCCCAAAAGGTAGACCGCCTGAACCCCAATGCCGCCGGGCAAATGCAGCCGCTTATGAGTGACAGCACTTATTATGGCATTGCAGACCAGTTTAGCTGTACGGCCACCATTTTGCCTGGGGGCGATTTGTGTGGTGATGATTACTTTGGCGCCATATACCGCACCTTTGTGGTTAACCAGCCGGGCATAGTTTACCTGGAGCGCCTGAGCCTGCCCACCAAACTGTACCGTGGTGATGCCACTGAGCTGGCACAGAGTTTTGCCTATGACAGCCGCATTGTTTTTGACGCTGACCTGAGCGGGTGCACCCGCTACCACACCTATTGTGTAGAGCCCGGCACCTACACCATGGTTGAACTGGGCGGCGTAAGAGAAGAAGGCATTGAAAGCGCGCCGCAGGTCAGGTTTGTTGACTTTGGCACCAGCCTGTTTACCTCGCCTCAAACAGCAGAAGCCATGGGCGATATTACCGCCCGGTTGAATACGGGCGATACCGTGCAGGGCACCCCAAGTACAATTACCTGCAACAGCCACGCGTTTGCCATTGATGGCGAGGCTACCCCCTGCCATGAGGCGTACGACAAGATGTTTTTCAGGGAGTTCTACATTTCAGAACCTATGGGCCTTGAAATTGAAGGCAACCGAATAAGGAACACCCCCCGCTACCCTGCCCTGCAAATATACCGTGGGCAGGCTTCTGCCGGTGTGGCAGGGCTGCAAAAACTGGCCCCGCGTTACAGCATGCACAACAACAATACCTGCCGCATATCTGGCTACTACAACAATGCCGTCTGGGCCTCAAACACCTGTAACCTGCTTGAACCAGGCTGGTATACTGTAGTGTACATGGCCGCCGGGGGCAACTACGCCGGCACCGCTGAGGGCGGTTATGTTGGGGGTGCCGCGGGCCATACCAACAACATTACCATTAAAAAAATAAACGGCAACCCCATCACCAAATACAACAGGCCGGGCAAAGCCAGCTACCAGGGTATTTTAAGGTGGAAGCGCGACATCTACACCTCGGGCACCCTGCCTATATGGCGCCAGACCTACACCTTCAGGGCTGAGCAGTTTAGCTGTGAGGTTGACAATACTGACCCCAACCTCATTTCCTTCCAGCCTTTCCCTGAAGGGTACGAGCGTGTGGTTTACTATGTATTCAAGCTGCACCGCGAGTCGCTGGCCAGCTTTTCATTTGGCAATGGCGTGCTGGGCGAAATATACCCCCATGACGTGCGCCAGGATTCGCTGCTGCTCTCACCCCTGCACCCCAACTATATAGCCCCCATGGCGCCCATGGCCCAGCAGGTAGAGTTTACCCGCATGCAGCCGGGCACCTACTCAATGGTATGCTATGTAAAAGGGGGTGACGAAGTAAGCAATACCGGCATTGCCCCGGTGGCCAGCGTAACCCGCATTGAAGAGAGCCGCTTTGACCATGCTAGGCATGCCTATGACTTTGGCATTGTACCCGGCAATAACCGCGAGTACCTCTCGGCTGCGGCTGATGAATTTACTGACCACCCCGAGTACCCTGGGCGTAACCACTCTAACGGCTGGTTCTCGGCATTAACTGCCGCCCAGACAACTGACCCCTGCCCCGGCTTTATTGTTGATGGTGAAATTGTTGACGAAGGCAACTGTGGTGAAACCTGCCATACCAACAGCATTACTTTTGCAGACCATTATACGGCACAGCCAAACAGCGTGCACCGCTATGGCCGTAAAAACCTCTGGTACACCTTTCAGGTAACCGGTGGCGGCCAGGTAGATGTAACTGTATATAACCGCACCAAAGACAAAGGGGGCATAGACTTTTTTGATGACAACCTTGACGATGAGTATATTGATGACAACGGCAATGGCCCTGAACAGCAGTATCCGTTTGCCATCTATGCGGTAGATGATGCCCTGGGCTTTTATGACTTTGAAGACCTGCTGGCCATTAACCGGTTTGACTCAACCAAAGGCGGGTTAAGCCTCATTGCAGAAAACTCACGTCGCAGCTGGACGGGCCGCTGCCTGCCCGGCAGCCCCAAACTAAGCTTTAGCCTTGACCCTTGCGGCGGTGATGTCATTCGCCGGTACGTGGTGTTGATAGATAACTACAACAGCATGCCCGTAGGCAGCCAGGTTGATGTGGGCATTAAGTTCAGGTCAGTGCCTGAAGGCCCAACTGAAAATGACGAGTGGCACCAGGCCTACCAGATCAATACCACGCAAGATACGGTCACGGCAGCAGTGCTGGGCCAGGGCACCTATGAGGCCCCATGGTCTACCTACACCTGCGCCGGCCCCGGTGCGTTTGACCAGACCACCTGCGGCAATAAAACCATCTGGTGGAAGTTCCAGTCTGACGTATCGGGCAAGCTGCTGGTAAACTATGATATTGATACCGCCGCAGCCACCACAACTACCGTGGCCAACCAGGGTGGCGAAGCCATTGTGGTGTACCAGGAGTACTTTGGGGCTGATGGCCAGCGGCAATTGCTGAAGCTGCCCTCATACAACGTAACCGAGGGCGACAGTGTGTGGGCAGAAACCTGCCTGGCCAAAGCCACCTATTACGTGCAGCTTACCGGCTGCCAGCCTACAACGCTGCCCGTGCGCCCAAGAATAAAGCTGCGCCCTGACTTTGGCGACCTGTGCGCGCAGGCTTATGAGGTGCAGGTAAACAGCAGAGATGTGAGTTATGCCGGCAACCTGGTAATTGACTGCCACACCTGGGGCGGCGATTTTGGTGAAGACGGTTTTACCAACACAGGCTGTTTCTTTGACGGCAGCGCCAATGCGTATGATGACGACCTGAAAGACCCACTGGCAGTGAAATCAAGCTGGTTTAAATTCCGCGTGGGTGCTATTGGCAAAAGCAACCTGCGCTTTAACTTCAGCTTTAGCAACAACAGCGGCAGCTTTGTAGGCGAGAACGATATTAAGTACCGCGTGCTGTATGGCAGCTGCGACCTGATGACGGCCGGCGAGTGCCAGAACACCCTGAACCAGTTCTTTACACTTGACTGTATGCCGCCCAACCAGGACTATTACATACAGGTAATTTCAGAGGCCTTTGTGCGGGGCACCGTTAATGTAGCTGTAGAGGCCACTGCCCCTGTAAATGAAGCCTGCGTAACCCCAGAGTTTGATCTGGTTGTGGCCGACTTTGAGGCAGAAAACAGCTGCCAGGGCCAGCCGGTATGCTTTACCAACCTGTCGAGCCAGGGCGAGCGCGTGAAGTATTACTGGAATTTTGGTGATGGCTCGCCCATCAGTGAAGCCCTGAACCCCTGCCATGTGTACCCACTGAGCGACAGCCCGCAGGATTATGTGGTAGAGCTGATTGCCTACACGGCCGATCTGGCTGACTTTGATACTGTGCGCTATGTGGTTACCACCTGGCCACCGGCCACCGGCCACATCACCTTTACCTATGCCGGGCATACCCAGGGCAGTAAGGTCATACCGGCAGGTGTACCGGTAAACTTCTTTGCCAACGCCGTAAATACCTCAACTGACCCGCTCACAACGTATACCTGGACCTTTGATACTGACACAGTATATGCCCAGGCATTTGACCAAAACCCTGCCGGTATTGTATTTGACGCGGCTGAAGAGGGCACCAAAATCATTACCCTTACCCTGAACACCGGCAACTGCAACTACGTGGTGCGTGATACCCTGCTGCTGGTGGCGGCAAGCACTGACAGCCTGCTGCTTTGCCAGGGCGATACCCTGCAACTGAATGCGGGGGCCAATGGCGCGGGGTACCTGTGGAACACCAATGATACCACCAGCACCCTTGCGGTAACTGAGCCGGGCCTGTATTGGGTAACAACCCTGTATAATGGTGGGCTTAGCCAAACAGATTCAATTACAGTAAGCTACGCACCGCAGGCCATGCCCTACCTGGGCCCTGACCAGACGGTGTGCAGTGGTGACGGACTTACCCTGCAAATTGGGGGCGACCTGACCGATGTAGTTGCCTTTGAATGGGGCAACGGCTCAACTGACAGCACCCTGGTGGCCTTCACCTCTGGCACCTATTCAGTGCAGGTAACCAACAGCTACGGCTGTGTAAGTGGTGACTCAGTACAGGTAACGCTTACTGATGAGGTGGCGGTTAACCTGGGGGCCGATACCACCCTTTGTGCCGGGGCCAGCCTGCTGCTTGATGCCGGGCATGCAGGCGCCACCTACAGCTGGAATACTGGCGCCAATACCCAAACCATTGTGGTGCAAAACAGTGGGGTGCTGGGCGTAACCGTCACTACAGCAGGCGGCTGTACAGGCACTGACAGCATTAACGTAACCGTGGTAGAGGCCCTGCCCGTAAGCCTGCCAGATACCCTGGGTATTTGCCCTGAGGGCACGGTGCTGTTGCAGTCGGGCTATGACGAAGGCAGCCATACCTTTGTATGGAACACCCCGAACGGTGCGGCCCAGGCAGGTGCCACTACAGCCAACATAACCGTGAGCCAGCCAGGCACCTACTCTGTAACCGTAACCAATGCAGGGGGCTGTACAGGCTTTGCAGCGGTAGTGGTGGTACCCAACAACGCGCTTGATGTGAACCTGGGGCCAGACTTTACCCTGTGCCAGGGCAGCAGCCGTGTGCTTGATGCAGGCCCCGGCAGCACCTACAGCTGGGTTACCCCCAACGGTGCGGGGCAGGCTGGTGATACTACACAAACCATTACCGCAACAGTGGCAGGTACCTATATTGTACACGTAGCCACAGCCGATGGCTGCACAGGCACTGACACCATTCACGTATCAGTGGCCCCCGTGCCCGTATTAAGCAGCGTGCAAGACAGTGTGCCCATTTGCGTGGGCGGTGCGCCTATTACCATTAGCGCGCCAGACTTGGCCAACGGCCACAGCATTGTGTGGGCCACGGGCGATACCACCAGGCAAATTCAGGTAGTGCTGCCCGGCAACTACGCCTATACAGTAAGCAATGACCAGGGCTGTACCACAAGCGGCAGTGTGCAGGTTTACCCAACCACGTTGGGCACCGTAAGCCTGCCTGCCGATACCGTACTGTGCAGTGGCCAAACCATGCTGCTAACTGCCGTGGCCCAGCGTGCCGATGTAAGCTTTAGCTGGAATACCGGCGACACTACCGCACAAATTGAGGCGCAGGCGGGCAATACCTATATTGTACAAATTACACTGCCGGGGGGCTGCACCGCCTCTGATGCCATTGTTATAGGCCAGGCGCAGGCACCAACATTCAGCCTGGGGGCCGATACCAGCATTTGCGCAGGAGAAACCACCGTACTGACCGCCCCCGTGGCCGGCACCTACCAGTGGAGCACCGGTGCCACTACCGCCAGCATTACCGCAGGCGCAGGCACCTACAGCTTAACGGTTACCAACGCCGCAGGCTGTACCTATACTGATACGGTGATTGTAACTGAAACCCCACTGCTGGTATTTGACCTGGCTGATGCTTCGGTATGTGCAGGTGAAACTACGGTACTGACCGCCCCCGTGGCCGGCACCTACCAGTGGAGCA
>CAZXTW010000026.1:0-6272 GCA_964643525.1 uncultured Roseivirgaceae bacterium | reverse complement strand
GCAGGTGAAACTACGGTACTGACCGCCCCCGTGGCCGGCACCTACCAGTGGAGCACCGGTGCCACTACGGCCAGCATAACTGTAGGCGCAGGCAGCTACAGCTTAACGGTTACCAATGCAGCAGGCTGTACCTATACTGATTCAATAGTAGTTACAGAATCAATACGGCCTGTGGTAGACCTTGGCGCTGATATTAGCATTTGCCCCGGCACCACGGCCACCCTGGCACCAGTACCTGAAGTAGGCCACTACCTGTGGAGCACCGGTGACACCACGGCCACCATTACCGTAGCCACAGCAGGCACCTACTGGTTGCAAATTACCAACGGCAGCGGCTGTACAGCCACTGATACTGTAGAGGTGCATGTGTTTGACCAGCCCACTGTAAACCTGGGCCCTGATACGGCCATTTGCTCGGGCGAGTTGCTGACCCTTGACGCCGGCCCTGCCGCGACGTACCTGTGGAGCACCGGCCAAACCACCAGAACCATACAGGTGCTTGAAGCAGGTGCCTACACTGTAAGCATTACCAATGCCAACGGCTGCACGGCTACTGACCAGGTGGTGGTAACCTACAATAATGACCTGGGGGCCTGTGGCACCACGGGTGAAGTATGTACCGTAACTGACCATGGCAAGCATGCCCTCTGGATACCCGGCATTCCCAATACCTCTAATGAGTACTTCTTCGTGGCAGATACGGGTGTGTTTACACAATTCAATGATGGCACTGCCTTGCTAACAGGGACCATCAAAAACAAACACAACCCCAACAAACGCTGGGTGGTGAACTTCTACTTTACCGGTAAAACCGACTGGGCTGCCTGGAGCGCCATGAAGCGCAGCTACAAAGGCAGCAGAAACAGGGTAGGCATCAGGTACCTGCAATGGAACTACTACATCTTTAACCCTGATGTACCTTCTACACTGGTGGGTGATGGTGAGTTTGCCGGCGATACCCTGTATGCCACACACAAACCGTCAAACTACAAATACGGTTTGCAAATTGGCTACGGGGCCAACGACAAAAACAACAAGTACGGCATTTCTACCTGGTTTGACTACAGTGGCAGCTACAGCGGCCGGGGCGATGTAAACGTCAATGCTGCGTGTGCGCCTGACTGTACCACGCCGCAGGTAAGCCTGGGCCCTGACTTCCATATGTGCGGGCCTGATGGCACAGCTACCTTAACGGCTACCATCAACAACTATGATTCTGCCCAGACCTACAGCTACTACTGGAAAACCCCAAGTGGGGCAGGGCAGGCAGGTGACACCACCCAAAGCCTGTTCATTAATGAAAGGGGCACCTATACGGTAACTGTATTCACGGCCGATGGCTGCGTGGGCGAAGATAAGATTAAGGTTGAACGCAACCTGTTTGCCCTGGATGCTGACATTGACCTGTGCAACGACAAGCCGTACCGAGGCCAGGCCCTGTTTGTAAGAGGCAAATCAAAAACCGTAACCCCGGTAGATGCCCAGGTAATGAGCATGCTGGAGGGCGAAGGTTTTGAGGTAACCGTTAAGCACGACCGTGAGGTGGCCAGCTGGCACTCAAACGGCAAGCACCTCATTGTTGTATCATCAACAGTGCACTCTGGTAGGGTAGGCAGCAAGTTTACCCATGTAGATGTGCCCTTTATTACCTGGGAGAGCTACCTGTATGACGACCTGCACATGACAGGCCGCAAAAGAGGCACTGACTATGGCTTTGGCGGCAGCACCACCACCATTGAGTTGACAGATAGCACCCATACATTGGCCGCCGGTTACAGCGGGGCGGTAGCGGTATCAACCACAGCCAGCCAGCTGCGCTGGGGCAAGCCCAATGCCCATGCCAAAGTAATGGCTTGGCTGCCTGGCCATACTGAACGGGCGGTGTACTTTGCCTATGACCGTGGTGCTGCCCTGGTTAACGGCATGGCTGCGCCGGCACGCCGCATAGCCTTTCATATGTTCCAGGAAGGTGATGCCAGCACTGTGGCCCCGGCCACATGGCACATGCTGCAGGCATCTATACAATGGGCCGTTGGGGCTGATACCACCAGCCACCCCGTGCTCAACGCCTTCCACCACAAAGCGGTAAGCTACTTGTGGCATACCCCGAACGAGTCGGGGCAGGCAGGCCAGACCACTGCCAGAATTCTGGGTGAAACACCGGGCACCTATTATGCCACCGTTACCCTGAACAACGGCTGTGTGCTGACAGACAGCATCACGGTTACCGGAGGCAATAAGCCCTACCTGAACCTTGGGCCAGACCAAACGGCCTGCCTGGGCAGCACAGTTACCCTGGCCTCTACCGCCAGCGATGCCAACCATGTGTGGAGCACTGGCGCTACCTCCCCTACCCTTACAGTAACGCAGCCCGGCACCTACTGGGTAACGGCCAGCTATGCCGGCGGCTGCGCAGTAACTGATACCGTTGAGGTGTACTTTGACAATTGCACCCCTGACTGTGCCGCTGGTGATGTGGTGGTAACACCCCTGTGCCAGGAGGCCGACAACCAGCGCCGGTGGAGCCTGCAAAACAACTACAACACCAAAATAAGTGTTACCTGGCACCTGGTGGGCACCACCTACCGGGGTAGAGAAACAGTAGGGGCCAACGCTAACTATACCCTGAAAACACCGGCCCACCATGCTGCTGTTGATACGCTTCAGGTTTGGGTATTTGGCCTGCCACACAGCACGGTAACCAACAGCGGCCAGTGTGCCATTGACTACACGGCCGTAACCGGCCAGGCCTTGTGCAGCTACAGCCAAAGCAGTGAGGTATGGTGGAAAATTACCAACCCGCTACAGGTAACCGTGCAGGCACAATGGCAGGCACCGGGCACGGCCTACAGCGGCACCGCCACCGTGCAGCCCGGCCAGAGCCAGCTCATCACGACCGGCAGCAGCGCCTACACAGTGCAGGTAACCGTGGGCAACCACAGCTTTACCATGCACCGCGATACCACGCTGTGCGCCCCGGTGGCTGCCTATAGTGACGTGAGGCTAACCAGCATGTGCAGCCCTGAGCCTGATAAGTACCGGGTATGGCGCGTACGCAACCCCTACAGCTACCCCATACAAACGCGCTGGCGCGTGCACGGCACCCAGCAAAGGGGCGAGTTGCTGGCACCACCCAATACTGACGTATTCTTTGAAACGGTAACCGTGGGCGGGGCCAACACTACCTTGCTGTTTGTAAATGGCAACCAGCACCAGGTAAAAGCCAGCGGCACCACGGCCTGCAGGCCTGAAACCAGCAAAGTAAAGCTAACCAGCTTCTGTAGTGACAACCCCGGCATAAGCCGCCGGTGGCGGGTAATTAACCCGTACAGCTATGCGCTACCCATTACCTGGGATGTATACGGCACCAGCCAGACAGGCAGCTTCATTGCCCCGCCAAACAGCCACACCTACTTTGAAACCAAAACGCAAGGCTCAAACACTGTTCGGGTATTTGCTTATGGCCGGCAGGAAGAGGTAAAAGCCAGCAGCGGCGCCACCTGTAACTTTGTGTGTGACCCTGGCCAGGCACCTACTGAAGCGGCTGTGACTGATACGCAGCAGCAGGATGTGCCACTCAGCCAGTTGCGCGTGTCGGTATTCCCCAACCCCACGGCACAGCCCGTGTTCAGGTTACGCCTCAGCGCGCTTGAAAGCGTGCTGGGCACTGAAACGCCGCTTGACCTTGAGCTGAGCCAGATGCAGGTAGTGATGTATGACTTCTCTGGCCGCGCCATACCCATTGCCTGCATCAAAGAAGGTACTGCCACCTACCGCATTGAAGCCAAATATGTAACCCAGGGCATGTACTTATTAAAAGTGATGAGCCGGGGCCAGGTGGTGCACAAACAGGTACAGTTTATGAAATAATAATGCATAGTAATTGCCTATAGATTGAATGCTAAAAAGCCCTGCCACTGGCAGGGCTTTTTTTTACGCGCGGTAAATGCCTTGGCTAAGCTGTTGCAGCCCATGGGCGGGACTGCCCTAACCGGTACAGCACAGCACTACACCCCCTGTAGTACATTGCTACACCCCCTCTAGCACAGTGCTACACCCCCTGTAGCACACCGTTACACGCCCTAAGCAGAGTAAAAGACTTAAAGTCTATCGGTAAAAGACTTAAAGTCTATTGGTAAAAGACTTAAAGTCTATTGGTAAAAGACTTAAAGTCTATTGATAAAAGACTTAAAGTCTATTGATAAAAGACTTAAAGTCTATTGATGAAAGACTTAAAGTCTATTGATGAAAGACTTAAAGTCTATTGATGAAAGACTTCAAGTCTTTTATTTAAAATACTGCTTAAAATACCTTGCGGCTGCCCGGGGCCGGCCAACCAGCAGGTGCAGTATACTTTGTGAGTTTAACCAAACATAGGCACAAAAGCACCACTTGTTCTACATTTAAT
Source organism: uncultured Roseivirgaceae bacterium (assembly GCA_964643525.1). Classification (GTDB taxonomy): domain Bacteria; phylum Bacteroidota; class Bacteroidia; order Cytophagales; family Cyclobacteriaceae; genus CAZXTW01. Next base: position 1,864 of record CAZXTW010000026.1, on the reverse strand, counting down.
TACCCTGGCTGCCATAATAACTTACTTACAGGAGGCCTATTACCACAGTGTGGTTTATGTGGCATTGTTGCTGGTGGGGGTGCAGGTACAGGCCGAAGTACATGTGGCTAACGGGCGCATAGATGCGGTGCTGCAAACCGATGGGGCCATTTATGTGATAGAGTTTAAGGTTAACCAGAGTGCCGAAAAAGCCATGCAGCAAATCAAAGACCGCAATTATGCCGCGGCCTATGCGGGCCAGCCCAAACAGGTGTACCTCATGGCCATTAACTTCAATACCGAGCCCAAAACTGTTGACTACCTCACCACCCCATTGCCTTAATGGATATTGTACTGGCAACTACTTTTATGCAGCCCCGTTAATGGTGGTTTTGTAGCGGCCAGGGCCGGAAGTTTTAAATATATTATTAGCTATGTTGGGGGCTAACTTGTGCTTCTTGGCCAGTTTGATTACATCATCCCAACGGCTGGTTTTTTTACTTTTTAACTCATCAACCCATTTGCCAATATCAGTGGTTGACCAGTTGTTCACCAAATCAGTAAACTTGGTTTGTATGGTACTTTTTGAGGTTTTCCGTAATGATACCTTACCGCTAAACGTTGGGCTGTTATTGACAGATTGTATTAAGCCGTTCAGGTTGCCGAAAGGGCTTGATGAAATGTCGCTATATGTAAAGTTACTGGTAGAAACATCTGTGTACAGGGTTTTATTTTTTGTTTTACTGGTGGTGGGCACTTCTCTGGTGCCTGTATAACCAGAGTTAATTTCATTGCCAGTACTTAAGATGTTTAAGTGGGTGTAATCTGTAGATGGGTTACTGAATTCACTAGAAAAGTCATTATAAAAGTTTGGATAGGGCAGGCCGCCGATAACACCCAGTTTAGACTTAATTTTAAAATCATGCTTGGTGCTGGGTATTGCTTGAAGGGTAGCATCTAACCGGGCAAATTGTACATGTATATCAGAGTTAACATAATAAGAGCCCCCACCAGATAAAGGGTTTGTGAGGGGGTACTCATTTATGTTTTCAATATCAACCCGGTAAGCACATACATAGTCATTATCTATGGCCTTTTTTACATACTGTTCAGCATATTTTTGGTGCTCGCCGTTTGATCGGTCAGTAATAGGAAACAGGTTGGCATCAACAGCCAGCCCACCTAATTTGGCATTCAGTAAATGGCCCCGCACATACTTGTTTTCTTTACCCCCTGTACCTGTAGGCAGCAGCTTTTTCATCCATTTTTCCTGTGATTTGTTTGCTTTTGCTTCGCTACCCTGGGGGTGGTCTTGTGACAGGGGGTAGGCCAACATGGCATTGGCCACCCGGTAGGTGCCAAGGCCGTCTAAAGTAAGGGCTTTTGTACCTTTAGAAACAATTTTGGTTTTGGTGGCCCCGGTGCTTGAACCCTCGCCACGCATCTCTAAGTTAGTACCGCTTAATTTCACCTCAAACACAGGGTTGATCTTAAATTTAATCTTAGCCTGTGGGGTGCCCAGGTTCTCGTACTTAATGTACTGCATTTGGTAGGCAGCTTGTAACTCGCCAAAATGGCTTTTGGCCTCAAGCGTATCGTCAACGGTAGTGAGTAGCTTTTGCACTGCTTTTTTAGCTTTTTCGCCCTTATTTCGTTGCTGCTGCTGTAGGTTGTTCTGTGGCGTGGTGTTTTCAGTAAGGGTCAATAAATTTTGGGTGCTTTGATTGGTCTGCTCAAGCGGGTGCATGTTTTCTGTAAAGCCATCGTCATCAATAAAATTAGTTGGCACTATCGAAATATAAGGGGCTATGGGGGTAATCAGGTTATGATCAATGCTAATTGGTTGAGTGCTGGTGGGTATTGTATTGATTATTGGAGCATTGTT
>CAZXTW010000025.1:0-19351 GCA_964643525.1 uncultured Roseivirgaceae bacterium | reverse complement strand
GCACGGTAGATGCCAGGCTAAAAGAAGATACATCAAAAACTGTAAAGGCCCCCATGAAAAAAGTGGCAGTAAAGCAAATTGTTACCAACAGCAGCCCTTTTAAAGTAAAACTAAACATTGCCCAACAAACAGGTATATTTGTATCACTAGACCTTGAGGCTTCAAAAACCAAACTGCTTACCTATGGCCAGATACCTGCTGCTGGCCTGCCCTATGATAACAGTGCCATGCATGCCGGCGAGCCACAATATAAGGCCGATAAGCGCACCAAAATCAACACCTGGCTTACCAAAGAGCATGACTATAAATTTGTGTATGAAAACGACGGCTCTGGCAAGCCTGCTACTGGTAATGAAGCAAAAAAGCACATCAGAATTAAGGGCAACATTGAGCAACCCGGTTACCTTGATATACATAATGGCCGGGTGGTGCCAGCCATACAGCCAAACACCTATGTAAAGTTTCTGGGCATCAGGCTTTCAGGGGGGGTGCGCAGCACAGTTAACGTAGGTAATGCAACCAACCTCATGCCGCCCGGCTTTTACCTTAGAAATAACCTGGTGGTTACCAGAAAAAACGGGGTGCCTTCTGGTGAGCCACTAGCGTGGGACAATGGCCTGCTGGCCCGGGGCAATGACAATGAGCGGCCAATAGGCTCACAAAGCCCCAGCCAGTCTGACTACACCACCGAGGCGGTTGATGTAGATAAAATGATGAAAAACATGTTTCAGACTGATGCCGCCAATAACATCATTACCCCCAACGTATTCAAGCCCCATATAAAACCGCAGGGAGGGCCAGTAAATACTGAAGCCAAGTGGCGCAGCCAAATTAGCAGCAACCCTGCTTTGGCCACCCGCCCTAAAAGTATCAATACCACTACCAGCTATACGGTTAACAGAAACAGAGGCAGTTTAGGCGGCATCAGGCTGCCCGAAATGTTTAAAGCACATAGCAGCGGTTACGAACATGATGACAAGGGCCACCTGGTGGCGGCCAGGTTTAATGGGGCTGATCAAGCGTTTAATCTGGTGCCAATGAAGCGCTCACTCAACCAGTCTGCCGGGGCCTGGAATGCTGCCGAGCGTAGAATGGCCCAGTTTTTTATTGGCGCTACGCCGCCCCCTTCTGCACCTTACATACGGATTAAAATTGACTTGCAATACGGCAGCCACGAACGCCGCCCTGATTCATTTAGACTTAAATGGACACCAAAGGGGGGCAGTGAAATTGATGAAGGGAATTTTACCAATACCTAACGCTAATTTATACTATTAGCCTTACTACAACCGGGGTTACCTTTTTATGCAAAAAACACTAATGCCAGTTTGTTATTAATGGTGTGTGTTTCGGCTAATATTTGTATATTGAAAATCGACCTGTTATTAACACACCGTATAACCAAATCGGTGGCTTAAGTATGCCTGACTTTAACCCGAACAAATCTGCTCCTAACCACAGTGCAAGCCATGGGGCTGGGCGCTCACGTGCTGCTGCCAACCAAAATGAAGGTGGTGTAGCCATAGCAGCACCTGACCGTGAAGCGCCACGCGATGCGCTGCTGCGTGATACCCTGCAAACCAGCCCTGCCGCGTTACAGGGTGACGAGCGTGACGATGAGCTGGGCGGCGAAAACCCGGCTGCCAACCTGCCTGCCCCCCCTGCCCCTGACAATGCCGCCAGTGATGTGCCGGTTGCGGCCAACGCTGCCGCCTTGCCTGCTGCACAAACCGATGGCGCAGCCCCCGCACAAACCAGCCAGCCAGCCAATAACAACAGTGCCCGCCCAGCCCCCGCCCAAGCCGGCACTGACGACCCCGCCAAAGAAAAAGAAGAGAAAGACAAAGAGGCCACAGAGCCACCCATTAAGCGCAGGGCCGCCGCTGCGGGTGATGACCAGGCCGTGGCCAAGGTAGAAGCCCTCAACTTTGAGGGCAGTAGCGATGCCGCCGTGGGTGCCTTTACAGAGGCTACCGCCTCACAAATGGCTGCCTCGCATGGTAAGCTGGGCGAAGCCGTAAACCAAAAGCTGGGCAGTGAAAAGCAGGATGAGGTAACCAGCGCCCCTAAGCTTACAGCCTCTACCACCGGCGCTGCCGACCCCAAATCGCAAAAAGCCAACGACCCTGGCAGTGGCAAAAATGCAGCCATGGGTGGTGGAGTGACTGAAGGCGAGCCCGGTGCGCTGAAGCCCACCCCCCACCATGACAAAGCCGGCCTGCCCGGCTATGGCAATGCTGTAAGCGCGGCCGACAGGGGCAAACCTAAAGAAAAGAGCGGCAGCTGGTGGTCATGGCTAACCGATAGGTTTAAGAACCTCATGGGTGGCGTAAGCACCACCGATAGCGGGGTCAACACCAAGGCAGGGCCGGCCCCTAAGGTAAATACCACAGGCAAGGCCAACCCCAACCGGGCAGATAATATGCGCAGTGAAGGCAACACTGAGGTAGGCAATGAAAAAACCACCACCAAAACTGAAATTGCCAACCACCCTGGCCAGGGCAACGTGCAGCCCCTGTACTTTTCTGAAGAAAAGCCTACCGCCCTGAACCAGGTGGTAGCCACACAGGCTACTACACAGCCCAGCCAGGATGCTGACGACTACCTGGCCCTGCCCCTGCCTGAAGATGTGCGGGCACAGGCCGATCTGGATATGGCCCCCCTGCTTGATAAAAGCATGGCCGAGCCCCGTAAGCAGGCCAAAGAAGCGCGCAAAAAGCGCGATGGCGATAAGCAGGCTGCCATTACCAAAGCAGAGACCGATGCCGAGCTGCTGAACCAGCAGGCTGAAGCCGACCAGAACCAGGCGGTAAAAGACAACCGCAAAAAAATTGCTGACGAGCAACAGCGCGGCCAGAAAGAGGCAGAAGACCAGCTGAAGGCCTACAATACCGAGGCCGATAAAGAGCAGAAAGACGCCGACCGGCTAATAAAAGACCGCATCAAGAAAGATCAGGGCGATGCTGATAAGAAACTGCGCGATGCTGAGAAAGATGCCGAAGCCAAACGAAAAGAAGGTGAGCGAAAAGCCGCTGAAGAAAAACGCAAGGCCAAGCAAAAAAGCAAGAAAAAAAGCTGGTGGGGCCGCTTTAAAGATACCGTTGCCAGTGCCGTAAGCTGGCTTACAGATAAAATCAAGCAGGTGTTTGATGCGGTGCGCAAAGCCGTGAAGTTTGTAATTGATAAGGCTAAAGAGGCAGCCGTGGCCCTGATTGAGGCGGGCCGTAAGTGGATTGTTGACAAGCTTGATAAGTTTGGCACCTGGCTCAAAAGCAAGGTTAACAAATACCTCAAGCACTTTCCGGCCCTGCGCAAGCGCGTCAATAAATTTATTGACGATACCGTAGAGGGGGCCAAAAAAGTAGTGAACCAGGTGGCCGATGGCCTCAAAAAAGGTGTTGAGGCCCTTGCCGATGGCCTCACCAAAGCGCTTGATAAGGTGCTTGAAGTATTTGAAACGGCCCTTACGGCTGCCGTGCAAATTGCCGGGGCCGTGCTTACTGGTGATTTTGGTGCTGCACTGAAAATAGCCTTTATGGCTGCCTGTAAAATTGCCGGCATTGACCCCAACCCGGTGCTTGACTTTTTTAACCGGGCAGGCGAAGCCATAGGTAAAATATTTAAAGACCCTGCCGCCTTCTTTACCAACGTGGGCCGCGGCGTAGGCCAGGGCATTGACCAGTTTGTGACCAACATCAGGCAGCACCTGCTCAATGGGCTTATTGGCTGGCTTACCGGTGCCATGAGTGATGTGCCCATACAACTACCAGAAAAGTGGGACCTTAAAGGCATCTTTAGCCTGGTTATGCAAGTACTGGGCCTTACCTATGACAACATACGCGCCAAAGTAGTGAAACGCATAGGCCCCAATGGCGAGGAGGTAGTGAGCGGCATGGAAAAAACCTTTGAGTTTGTGGTGGGGCTGGTTAAAAATGGGCCCATATTCCTTTGGGAGAAGATCAAAGAGAAGTTTGGCGAGATTAAGGAAATGGCCATGGAAAAAATCAAAGGGGTGGTCACCTTTGAGGTAGTCAAAGCCGGTGTTAAGTGGATCTTAAGCCTGCTTAACCCTGCCAGTGCCATTGTAAAAGCGGTGCTTGGCCTGTTTGACCTTGTGATGTTCCTGATTGAGCGTAAAGACCAGGTAGTGGGCTTTGTTACAGCAGTTTATGATACGGTAGTGCCCCTGGTAAATGGGCAGGTAGGCAAAGCTGCCAATGCGGTAGAAGGTGCCATGGCCAAATCAATCCCCATGATACTGGGCCTGCTTAGCTCATTACTAGGCCTAAACGGCATTGGCAAATCAGTACAGAAGGTGCTGCAGGCCGTACGCAAACCGGTTGATAAGGTGGTTGACCCTATTATTAACTGGATAGTTGACAAGGGCAAAAACCTGTATGCCAAAGGCAAAAAGTTTGTGAAGGGTAAGCTTAGCGGCAAAGACAAAGCCCGCAACGACAAACGCGCCAAACAAACCCCTCAAGAGCGTGAGGCCAATAAGAAAAAGGCACACACCGCCATTAAAAAACAGGTAGAGCAGGGCATTGCCCGTGAAGACCTGCTGGCCTATATGAAAAAAGTACAGAACCAATACAGCATACAAGACATTACGCTTAATAAAGACGACGATGTGGTGGTAACCAACTCACCCCCCATTAAAGTCAAGGCCAAAACAATTAACCTGGGCCTGGTGCAGGAAGACCCTAAAGCTAAGCTTACCCCACAAGAGAAGAATGACATTAAGAATTATAAAAAAAGCAGCAGCCTAAGCGCTAAAATATCGTTGGGTCAATACTCAGTCAATGGCGATAAAATACTATCGCCACTGAAAGAAACTAAAGATGTAATGACGGCCAATGGTGTAAGTACTGCCCTGGCCAACCAGTTGCCCTTCCACCAGGTAAGTGACCAGTATTACCGCCCCAAGGCCAGCACTGCCTTATTGCGCGGGGTATACTCAGGCACGTTTGGGCAAGACAAACGAGATAGCAGCGTAACCACCATTGTAGGGTACCGGGGCAATGTTGAGTACTTTTTGCGCAAGGGCAAATCAAACACCATGCCTGGTAACCGCTTTCAGGGGGGGCATATTGTGGGCAATCAGTTTGGTGGGCCTGAACGTGATGAAAACCTGACCCCGCAAAAAAGCATCATTAACCAACGCTACTATAGCCAGATTGAAAGCTTTGTTGAAAAGCAGCTGCCCAAAAAAGATATTCCTGAAATGACCTTTGAAGAGCCACCGGCGCTAAAGATGGACATCAACATGAACTATGCCCATGGAGCATTTAACTTTGATGTAGGCCGGTTTTTTGAAGCTGAGATTAAGGCCTATGAAGGCAAAGCAAAAAATATTACCAACAAGCGCATACCTAATGCCCAAAACAAAATTAATACCATTACCAGTGAGGGTATTGTAACTGACCAGGATAAAGCCAACAAACTGGCAGCGGTACAGGCAGACCTTACTACGCAAAACACCTTATTGACTAAGTATAATGGCATGAAAGACGAGCTTGCCGAGGCATTGCGCCGGGTGGCTGGTAGCGGTGGTTTAAAAGGAGTGCCAAAAGGCGTAGGCTTGAGAAACCTTAAAGTAATGCCCAATGCCTCGCAAGTCAGCACAGCCAAGGCAGCCCTTTCTGCCCTGCTGGCTGTGGCTACAGGTAAAGATTTTGCCAAGCTGCGTGCCCAGGTACGTAATGCTTTAAAAAGTATACAAAAGGAAGAGGCCCGCCTGGCTGCCATGACCAGCCCCACCATCACTGATGCCCGCTATAAAACCCTGAGTACCCTTTCGCATGTACGTACGGCCTACCTCAAAATAGGCACCATCAAAACAACCATTAGCGACCTTGAAAAGCGCGAAGAAATGCTAACAAAACTTAGCCGGGGTAAAAAGACTAAAGACTTTAACGATGAAGTTACACGGCAACAAAATTATATTACGAACGACCTTGAGCCTGAACGCGATCAATATGAGGCCAACAAGACTACGCTTGACAACGCCCGTACAAACAATGCCCAGGTAGGCCCATCAAAAACAAGCCTGCCGGTAAGCAATGTCCAGTCTACCATACCCTCAAAGTATACCATAGACCTGTTGTATAAATACACTGGTAAGAAAAAAACCAAGAAAGAAATAGAGCAGGAAGTGGCCCTTAAAAAATCATTGAAGCCGGGCGAGCAGCACCTGGCCTCTCGTACTACCGGTAAGCCTTCAATTATTATTATACCTGAAAATAAAACTGCGCAGCACTTTAAAGATGAAATAGCTCCTAACAAAAAACGAACTACAGGTACCACCACTACACCCACCGGCACCAAAAAGGTTAAAGCTGAAAAGGTGCGGTTTACTATAGACCAGAACCTCTAAGGGTTTTGCTTAACCGCCATATAATGAGTAACTTGTAAAAAAACACCCCCAGTTATGTTCTTCAACGCCTTCAAACCTGCCAACCGCCGCAGCAACTCTATCGCTGATAACATTCAGCGCAAATCAATAGCCGTACAGCCCAAGCTTACGGTGGGCAAGCCTAATGACAAATATGAGCAGGAGGCCGACCGTGTGGCCGACCGCGTGATGAGCATGCCAGCCAGCCAGGCCGCTTCTATACAAAGCAAATGTGCTGACTGCGAGGGAACCGCACAGCCTAAGCTGGCCGACGGCATTACACCACTGGTGCAGCGTATGGGTGAAGAAGAAGAGCCCGCCCAGGCCAAAATGATACAGCGCATGGGTGAAGAAGAAGAGCCTGCTCAGGCCAAAATGATACAGCGCATGGGTGAAGAAGAGGAGCCCGCCCAGGCCAAAATGGTACAGCGCATGGGCGAAGAAGAAGAGCCTGCCCAGGCCAAAGCCGCCCAGAAGGCACCAGTCAGGGCCTCAAGCAGGGTAGAAGCTATGGTTCAAACCTCAAGAGGGGGCGGCCACCGCCTGCCTGGCGCCACTCAAAACTTTATGCAAAGCCGCTTTGGTACCAGCTTTGACCATGTGCGTGTACATACTGATGCCCGTGCGGTGCAAATGAGCCGCGAGCTCAACGCCCAGGCCTTTACTGTAGGCAACAACGTTTACTTTAATCAGGGTAAATTCAGCCCTGAAACCAATGGGGGCAAACATTTGCTGGCCCATGAGCTTACCCATGTAGTGCAGCAGAAAGGTAAAAAATAATGCCCTGCACAATGAAATAATCCATTCTAAGTTATTTATGCACAGGTATGAATAACTTTATGATTAATTTTAAGTGTATGAAATGGATTATCGCATTATTTGTGTTTATGGTGCTTTTTGCTGCTGATGCCACCGCCCAGCGCAAAAAAAAGAAAAGAAAGAAGGAGAATCAGGTTGAACTGAACGAGTTTGGCCAACCCACGCAAGATGTGGCACCCTCGTCACGTAACCCCGGCAATTACGACCAACCCCAGCCTACCCGCAAAAGCCGCAAAGTATCTGCCTACAACAACTTTAACAAGCAATTAAATGGGGCCGTTAAGGCCCAGCGCAAGCGCATGCGTGACAATGCCCGCGACTACCGCAAAGAGCAGCGCATGGCCAAAAAACCCCGATACTCTGACCCTATGTACTTCGGCCACAAAAAAAAGCCCAAAATAAGGCCGGTGGGCAAACGCAAACTTTGTAAAGAGTGTGGCATTGTACACTAGCCACACCAGCCCTTTTGAATAAATATGGAAAACCTGAATCGCTTTATTGAGCACACCAAACTAGCACCCACCCTAACTGACCATGATATTGACCGCCTGGTGGCCGAGGCACGCGAACATGCCTTTGCCGGTATTTGCGTGCCCCCTTTCTGGGTAAAAAAAGCTGCGCGTGAGGTAGGCACTGCCAATATTCAGGTGGTAACGGTGGTGGGCTTTCCGTTTGGTTACCAAATGACAGAAACCAAAATCAAAGAAATTGAAGTGGCCCTGGCCACCGGCGCCAATGAGATTGACATTGTCATGAACATCTCTGCATTTAAAACTGGCATGCCCTGGGTTAAAATAGAGCTGGCCAAATGTGCTGCATTAATACACCAGCACGAGGCCATGATGAAGGTAATCATTGAAACAGCCTACCTAAGCAATGAAGAGGTGCTGGCTGCCGCCCGGCTTTGTGCTGATGCCGGCACTGACTTTGTAAAAACCTCTACGGGGTATGCGCCAGCGGGTGCTCAACTTGAGCACATCCAGCTTATGCGCAACCACCTGCCTTCAAGTGTAGGGCTTAAAGCCTCGGGGGGCATTAAAACAGCGCAACAGGCCCGTGAGTTTGTAGCTGCCGGGGCTGATAGGCTGGGCACATCATCTGGCGTGGCCATTATGCAGGAGGCAACCCAACAGCCTGATTCATGAAAACCGTCAGGCTAACCATCAAAGGGCGCGTACAGGGGGTGTATTACAGGGCTTCTACCGTAGAGCAGGCCCGGCGACTGGGGGTGCTGGGCTGGGTTAAAAACCAGGCCGATGGCTCGGTACTTGTAGAGGCTACTGGCACAGACCAGGCCCTGAACCAACTGATTAGCTGGTGCAGGCAGGGGCCACCCATGGCAGATGTCACTGAAGTTGTGGTGCAGCAGGTAGCTTTTGCCACGCATACTGACTTTGCCATTAAGCGCTAGCCCTATACGGCGGCCCGCATATTAAAGTTGCCTTTGCGCCTGCTTACCCGCACATCAAACTGGTTGCGTACAAAAGCATTCATCCGGCCCTGGGCCAAACGCAGGTGGTGCTCACCGCTTAAAAATACTGTGTGCATAATTACACTCTTTAAAAAGCTACGGTCGGCGCATAACACACGTACCCATTGGTTAAAAGTGGCCTTCCAGTCATCAGCATACTTTTCTACATGGCTGCGGCCATCCCACATAAACTCAAGCTGGTTGTCGCCATACTTTAAGCGGTAAATGCCACAAAGCGTCAGGTAAAAATCGTTCAGTGCTGCAAGGTCAGGCTGGGCGTGTTTTATTTTTTTGATGGTATCATCTTCAAGGCCTAAAGGGTTAAACCTTAAAAAATAGGCCTCCCGAACCAACTCAAACAAATCATTGAGCAATGCAGGGGCTAACCGCAATTGGGCCTCTTCAAGTAAATAGTTTTTATCTGTTTTAAAAAACTTTTGAACCATACCTACGCTCAGTAATTAAAATGCTTATGATGTGTGGCTCAAAGATAATACATCTGCCCACAAAGTAGCAGCGCTTTGTGTATGGTTTTACCGGTTGTTGGCCATAAAAGTTCAACAACCGGCAAAACCAGCCTCCCTGGCTTACCGCGTTGTGCCGCCAGAAATAATGTGCCCAAAAAACAGGGCATTGGCAAACAACTTATTAGTGCCATACCAAAACGCCCTGAAGTTGGGGTTATCAGCAAATGATACTACCCTGCCCCGGCCACTGCTGCTAATCACCACCGCAGGGGCGCCTGATAGTTTAGTCAGGTTTTTATCAGAAATATACCCACTTAGTAAGGGTGCACTGGTATACTTAACCGGGTAGGCATAAGGGTTTTTGGGTGTTTCAATGAAGTACTGATTATTCTTAAACAGGGGTAGGGTGCCACGTACATAGCCATAGCCTATTGGGTGGGTAACATCAATCTGTGCATTAAAAATGGCCCCACCAATAAACTGGGCGCCCCGGGTACGGTCATAATCAGCATACTTGCCCCAGCCAGATGTATCGGGCTTATTACTTTTAAAGCCAACATTGGTAATGCCATTATCGGCCAGCCATTTGGCACCCCCGCGTGAGGCCACCAAAGTGCCGCCGCGCTGCACCCAGCGCTTCAGGTTTTCTTTGGCACTGCTGCTTACCGGGCCATAGCTGCCGCTTACCAATACTATAGTATTGTACTTATTAAGGTCTACACGGCCAACACGGTTGGTGGGCACCATACTTACCCGCATTTGGTAGCGGGTATCAAGCAAATGCCATACCTCGCCTGCTTCATAGCTGGTTACGCCGTCGCTCACCAGCATCATTACCTTAGGCTTGCGTAAAGTTTCAAAATCATTGCTGCCTAAATCAACCCCGGCACTGCTCAGGCCAGTGTTCAGGGCTTTTACCTCAATAGCATACCGGGGGGCATACCGCTGCAATAATGCAAAAATGGCATCGGCACTCAGGGCCTGGTTCTGCACCGGCAGCATAATGGTGCCGTAATTAAAGCGCCGCCCCTGGGCATCTGTAAAAGGGGTAGTGGCTACCTTAATGCGCAGGTTAGCCTCTAACAGCTTATTGGCCAGGGTGGGGGCATGGTAGCCGTCCCAGCTAAAGGCGTAAGCATATGCGCTTTTACCTTCCACACTGCCTTTGGGGGCATTATCAAGGGTAAGTGCTTCACCAAGCAGTGCTGGCTGGTAGGCACGGCCGCTCAGCACTTCAGCATCTAAATTAAACGCAAGGGGCAGCGTCCAGGCAGATACGTCATAAAACAAACTGTCAGTAAACGTAGTGCGCTGCTCAAACAAAGCTTTGATCAGGCGGTACTGCTGCTGGTTGTAGGGCACCACAAGGCTATTGTCTGGGGCAAAACTTTTACCCCCTGCGGTAATGGTTTGGCCGGGCTGGTACACGGCAATCTGGTGTTGTAACAAGATGCGGGCCAGTTGGTTCAGGCGTGTTTTATCGTTCGTATTGCCCACCACAATGGCCTTCCTGGCATCATTACCGGCTTCTTTGGCCGCATCAGTATAAAAATCGCGTTGCAGGCTCAGCAGTTCTTCGCGCAGGCCCAGACCTGCTTCAAGTGTGGTAAGCGAAGCCGTAAAATGGTTGCGAATGGTAAAGGGGAAACGCAGCAACCCATTCTCGCTATCCTGGGCGTGGCTGCGGCTGCTGGCCTGCTCAAACAAAATGCCTATGGCGCCCTGTACGTCGGGGTAGGTGCTGCCTTTGCCAAAATAAAAGTCATCAAAGCTTTGCCTGCTATAATACAACGAGCCTATGCGGTCAAGCCCACGGGCATGGTATTCACTAATTTTTCCGGTCAGGTCATACGTTCTTTGCGGTATAAGCGGGTGCGTGCGTGAGGGTATGCCTGGCTGAAAAAAGAACGTACTGTTGGTACCCATCTCGTGGTGGTCAGTCAATACATTGGGCTTCCACTCGTGAAACTTGGCAATGCGCCCGCGTGATTCGGGATGTTGTAAAGGCACCCAGTCACGGTTCAGGTCAAACCAGTAATGGTTGGTGCGGCCACGGGGCCACGCTTCGTTCTGCTCAATATTATTGGGGTCGCTCACCAGGTTCATGCTCTTATGCGTATTTACCCAGCTGGCAAAACGGTTCACGCCGTCGGGGTTAATGGCGGGGTCAAGCAAAATCACGGTATTCTGCAACAACTCATCAACCTTGGGGCCTTGAGCGGCGGCCAGGTAGTAAGCAGTAACCAGGGCCGCGTTGGCGCCACTGGGCTCATTGCCGTGTACCGAGTAGCCCAGCCAAACCACTGCTGGCATATTGCTAATGTCTAAGCTGCCCGAGCTGCCCGCATCAGTCAGTTGCACATGTTTGGCCTTAATCTCATCAATATTGTTTTGGTTGGCCGGGCTGGTAATGGTCAGCAGCAGTAAAGGGCGGTTTTCATAGGTGCGTGCATATTCAGTAACAGTTACCCTGTTGCTGGCGGCTGCCACTGCCTGCATGTACATAACTAGTTTGTCATGGCTAACATGCCACTCGCCCACCTCATGGCCAATCACTTCCTTGGGGGTAGGTATGCTGGCGTCATAACTTACATCACTGGGTAAGTAATAAGTTAAATCTAATTGTGCCAGGCACTGGCTGCTAAGCCCTAAGGCTATGAATAGAAAACAGAGGCCACGGCCACACTTTTCAAAGGTTGTCATATACAAATTAACGTTGAGGTGAACAGTGTAAAAATAGGTAAAATGCATAAAAACAGAACAGATCATAGTGCAGGGCCACCAGTAAACAGAATAAATTACGCTGTGGTGTTACTTTTTAACAAAGTACATACTATAAAACCCAGGGCCTGATCTTAGTAAAGTACAACTTTAAAAAGGTTACAATAAAAATTAATATAATAATTGCAACTTACTTACAATACCGTAAACTAGGGCATTGCTTTGCTATCCTACATATAAACTGATATGCATGATAAAGCGCTGTAAATAAATTAGATAGAATAAACCAAATAAAGTTGCCTGCGCTGCCTTGTTCGTCATGCCTTAACCTTAGCATAATATTGTTGTAGTGGTTGGTAACAAAAGCTTTACTGTACTGTGGGCCACGTGACTGTGTTAAGTATTAATTTTGCGCCGATTTATGTGTAAGCTAAGTGCATGTGTGCGTAACCGCCCATGCATATGTTTAAGGATATACAAACAATCTATTGATTTAAACAACTGAGTTATGAAGCAAAATTTACTCTCAATCTGTGCGCTTGTAGCCTTCTTGCTTGTAGCAGGCTGGCAGCAGGTATCGGCACAGGGTGTTACCACTTCAGGTATGAATGGTAGAGTAGTTGACGCTAGCGGCGAAGCTTTGCCCGGAGCTACCATTTTGGCTGTGCACCAGCCTACTGGTTCGCAGTTCGGCAACGTATCTGACGTGAGCGGTTACTACCGCATCCCCAACATGAACGTTGGTGGTCCTTACAAGATAACTGTATCATTTGTAGGGTATGAAAATTATGAAAGAGAAGGCATTTACCTTACCCTGGGCCAGACCTTCAAGCTGAACGTCACCCTTTCAGAAGGGGCCACTGAGCTGGAAGAAGTTGTGGTATCAGCGGGTGCGGGTGACATATTTGACGGCAACCGTACTGGTGCTGAAACAGTCATTAGTGAAGAGCAAATCAACACTTTGCCTACTGTTGCGCGTGATTTGTCTGACTTTACCCGTACCACCCCTCAGGCAGCTGTAACTGGTGGCGGTGGTTTATCAATTGCCGGTATGAACAACCGCTTCAACGCCATTTACTTTGATGGTGCTGTAAACAATGATGTGTTCGGTTTGACTGACCAGGGTACCAACAACGGCCAGTCTAACGTATCGCCCATTTCTATTGACGCCATTGAGCAGTTCCAGGTAGTACTGGCTCCGTTTGATGTACGTCTGGGTGGTTTTGCCGGTGGTGGTATAAACGTAGTAACGCGTAGCGGTACCAACAACTTTGAAGGTTCTGCTTACTTCCTTACCCGCAATGAAAGCCTGGCAGGTAAAACACCTACCGATGATGAAAATGCTGACAGAACCAAGCTGGCAGAATTTACTGCACAGACTTATGGTTTCCGCCTGGGTGGCCCCATCATTAAAGACAAGCTGTTCTTTTTCGTAAATGGCGAGCTGCAAAGAAACGAAACCCCTCAGCCTTTTGATTTTAATACCTACCTTGGTGATGCTTCACTTGCTGAGATCAATGCCTTCCGTGACAGGCTGATCAACCAGTTTGGTTACGACCCAGGTGGGTTTGTTGACAACACTGAAGAAACCAACTCTGACAAATTGCTGATCAAGCTTGACTGGAACATCAACGAGCGGCATAAACTGATGGTACGCCACAGCTATACCCGCGGTGAGTTCATCAACCCCAGCCGTTCAAACAACACCAACATTAACTTCTTTAATGCTGGCCGTTTCTTCCCTTCTGATGTGCACTCAACCACTGTTGAATTGAAGTCTAACTTCAGCAACACTGTATCTAACAACTTAATTATTGGTGTGACCACCTCGCGTGATGATGCTGATCCGTTGGGCGATAACTTCCCCAGGTTACAGATTTTTGATGGTGACGGTACCATCAATGCAGGCTCTGAGGTATTCCGTACGGCCAACCAGTTAGATACTGACGTAATTACCGTAACCAACAACTTAAGCCTGTACAAAGGCCGCCATACCCTTACCTTTGGTACGCATAATGAATTTTACACGGTTTACAACCTGTTCATCCGTCGTAACTTTGGTGAGTACCGCTGGTTCAGCCTGGAAGAATTCATGAATGGCGACAATGCCGACCGCTACCGCAGAAACTACTCATTGGTTGATGATGTAACTGGTGATGGTAGTGCTGCTGCTGCTGACTTCTCTGCCATGCAGTTGGGCTTTTATGTACAGGATGAGTTTGAGGTAAATGATAACCTGAAGTTAACTGCTGGTGTACGTGTTGACATCCCTGTTTTCAACGACGATCCTCCGGTTGCCCCAGGCTTCAATGAAACAACTATTCCTACCCTTGAGGCTGCCGGTTGGGACCTTGAAGGTGCTCAGGCTGGTAATATGCCCAGTGCCCAGTTCCTGGTGTCTCCTCGTATTGGTTTCAACTATGACCTGAAAGGTGACAAGACTACGCAGATCCGCGGTGGTATTGGTATCTTCACCACGCGTATTCCTTTTGTATGGCCTGCTGGCTCTTACACCAATAACGGTGTCATTTCGGGTGCTACCACCCAGTTTGATGTGCCTTTCAACTCTGACTGGCAAAACCAGCCTACCGCTGCTGATTTTGGTGAGCAGGATGTGATCCCTTCTGGCCAAATTGACCTGTTTGCTGAAGATTTCAGGTTCCCTCAGGTATTGCGTACCAACATTGCCATTGACCAGAAACTGCCTTGGGGTTTAATTGGTACTGTTGAATTCATGTACAGCAAGTTGTTCAACAACACCTTTTACCAAAACGTAAACCTGCGCCCTTCAACCACCCGCTTAACAGGCACGCCTGATGACAGGCTGTTGTACCAGGATGTATTCACCAACCCAATTGATGATACATACGAAGGCATTTACCTGGCTACCAACACTGACGAAGGTTACTCTTACAACTTCACTGTACAGGTACAGAAGCCTTTTACCAATGGTTTTGCTGCCAGCGCGGCTTATACCTTTGGCCGTTCAGAGTCTGTGTTTGAAAACACTTCTTCACAAAACTCTTCTCAGTGGAGGGGCATGCACGCCATCAACGGCCGTAACTTTGCACAATTAGGTCGTTCTGAGTTTGACGTGGCCAGCCGTGTAATTGGTTCAGTATCATACAGGTGGCAGCCTGTTAATGCTTTTGCTCTGACAGGTAGCCTGTTCTACAGTGGCCAGTCTGGTGCGCCATTCTCATACATTTACAATGACCAGGGCCAGGTAAACGGCGAAGATGACCGTGAGCGTAACCTGATTTACGTACCCCGCAGTGCTGATGAGATTGTGCTGGTACAGAATGGTGACATGACCCCTGCCCAGCAGTGGACTGCCCTGAACAACTACATCGAAAACGATGATTACCTGAGCGAAAGAAGAGGCCGCTATGCTGAGCGTAACATGTCTCGCACTCCGTTTGAGAGCATTGTTGACTTCCGTATTCTGGCAGATTTCTATGTAACTTCTGGCAGCACCAAGCACAACCTGCAGGTATCGTTCGATATCTTTAACTTCGGCAACTTTATCAATAAAGACTGGGGCCGCAGGTACTTCAACGGTAGCTTCGGTAATGTTGAGTTGCTTGATTTTGAAGGCTTCCTATCTGATGGTACTACACCTACCTTCACTTTTGATGGTGAGACAGAGGCACAAGACTTCCTGAATATTGATGACAGTGGCATTAACAGTTCAAGGTGGCAAGCCCAGTTGGGTGTGCGCTACTCGTTCTAGTCATTGCCCAACCCATACAAGAGAGGCCGCTCATATGAGCGGCCTTTTTTACTATAAAGCCCTACCAAATGTAGCCTATTGCCCTGTGTTGGCTACACCGGGGTGTAAACAGGGCAGTATACCGGGGTGTAGCAGGTCAGTGCAGGGCGTGTAACGGGTCAGTACAGGGCGTGTAGCAAGGCTGTACACCCCGGTGTAGCAAGGCTGTAAACCCGGGTATAGTAAGGTGGCACACCCCGGTGTAATAAGGCTGTATACCCCGGTGTAGCAAAGCGTTTATACCCCGGTATAGCACAGGCCACACCCCGGTGTAGGGCGCACGCAAAACAAAAAGGGGCGTTACCGGTAAGGTAACGCCCCTTTTTTGAGTTAGCACCGGTTATTTACCGGATTATACGTTGTACAGCGCTTCTATTTTTTCTTCGTACTTTTTATGAATCACCCGGCGCTTCATAGAAAGCTTGGCCGTCATCTCACCAGTTTCAATAGTAAAGGGCTGCGTGAGCAGGGCATACCGCTTTACCTGTTCCCATTGGGCAAAAGTGCCGTTCAAGGGTTTAATTTCAGTTTCAATATGGGCCAGCACGCGTTCATCTTTCACAATATCTTCATCACTGGTATAGGCGTGCCCAACCTCTTCGCACCACTTTTTCAGGGCATCAAAATTGGGTACAATCAATGCCGAGGGGAACTTACGCCCATCACCTATAACTATGCACTGCTCAATATATAATGATTCTTTAAACTTATTTTCGATTAGCTGCGGGGCCACATACTTGCCGCCAGAGGTTTTAAACATCTCTTTTTTGCGGTCGGTAATGCGTAAAAAGCGGCCTTCACTGATTTCGCCAATATCACCAGTATGGAACCAGCCGTCTTTCAAAACCTCTGCAGTTTTATCAGGTGCTTTGTAATACCCCTTCATCACATTATTGCCACGGCACAGAATTTCGCCATCTTCGGCAATCTTAATCTCTACCCCTTCAATGGGGGCACCTACCTGGCCTATCCTGATGTCTTTTTCAGTAGCAATAGAGGCAGTAATAATTGGCGATGTTTCGGTAAGGCCGTACCCTTCGCACACCTTAATGCCTGCTGCCCAGAAAATACGCGCCAGCCGGGGCTGTAATGCTGCACCGCCAGAAGAGAGCATGAACAACTCACCACCCAGAGCCTCGCGCCATTTGCTGAAAATAAGCTTGCGGGCCACCTTTAACTTCAGGTTAAAAACAAAGCCCTGGTTCTTGTTGGGGTCATATTCGTGGGCCAGGTCTAATGCCCAGAAAAACAGCTTGCGGGCACCACCACTTAGCTCTTTGCCTTTGGCTACAATTTTATCAAACACCTTTTCAAGCAGGCGGGGCACAGTATTAAAGGTGTGCGGCTTCACCTCTTTCAGGTTATCGGCAATTTTATCAATGCTTTCAGCATAATAGACTGATACGCCCAGGTACAAATAAAAATAAATGCCGGTACGCTCATAAATATGGCTCAGTGGCAAAAAACTCAGCGCCCGGCTTTTGCCGGCATCAAGCAGCACCACTTTACTTGCCGCCAATGAGTTTGATACAATATTTTTATGGGTGAGCATAACCCCTTTAGGGCGGCCGGTGGTGCCAGAAGTATAAATAATAGTCAGCAGGTCATCTTCAGTAACCTGCGCCTTCAGGGCCTCAATGTCTTGATCATCGCCATCAGGGTTCAGGTCACGAACGGCCGTCCAGTGCTCGGCCCCTTCTACTTCATCAAAGGTGTACACCTTAATGGCCTCATTACCGTCAAGGGCAGTTTTTACCTTTTGGTACAAATCAGTGCTTGATGCAAAAATGACAGTTACATCGGCATGGCCTATAATGTAGCGGTAATCTTCAATAGTAATGGTAGGGTACATAGGCACTGAAACAGCACCAATTTGTTGGGTAGCCAGATCAACAAAATTCCATTCGGGCCTGTTTTCAGATACAATAGCCACCTTATTGTCTTTGGCTACCCCAAGCTTAAGCAGGCCATGGCTTAATTTATTTGCATTCTCCTGTACTTCTGCCAGGCTGTAGGCCTTCCACTGGCCATTTACTTTAGATGCCAGCGCATCTTCACGAGGGTAATTTTCAGCCTGGTGGGTAACGAAGTCAAAGACTCTGGTGGGTTTCATGCTGATATATTTTAAAGTTTGGGTGTACCCACTAAAATAATAAAGGCCTGCTTAAATTACAGGCCTTTATAAATGTAAAGGCCCGAAATCAGGGCCTTTAGTAAATATTTTCTGTGTTTTGGGGTAATTACCCTACCGTTGGCGAGGTGCCAGAGGCAATTGTGGGCTGCTCATTTGAAGTTTCAGGTGTTTCATCACGTGCATTTAACTGTTGCCCATTGTTGGTTTTCTCTAAAAACTCTCGCTCTTTGCCAGACAGCCACTTTCCTATTTCAATGAGTATAACCAGAATGTAAAACAAGCCAATGATAACCCTGGCGGCAACAGAGCCCAAAAAAATAATACTGGGGTTGGCAGGCTCAACAAACCTTGTAAATGAGTCAAGCAACTCAAGGTTAGTTTCTAAAAACAGGGCCCGGTCTATTTCTCTTATTTCTGCGGCCAGCTGCAAGTCTTCTTTCACTATTTCAAGCGGGTTATTCAGGTTGCGCTCACTCAAAATCACGTTGTTATTGCCCTCTCTGCTGCGCTGCATCATGGCTTCAAAGTTGCGCATTACAGCAGCATTCAGGCTATCCATGCGTGTGGTTTCTGCTACTAACTTGTCACGGCGTTTAATCAAATTCCGCTCATGTATCTCCATCCGCTTCTTCACATAGGGGCGGTTGGCAATAAAATTCAATATAGGTTGCTCAAGCTTGGCCCATACATAGGTGTCATACACATACACAAATATTTCATACTCAGTCTTATTCTCCATCGACCTACCCTCCAGCAGCCACTCAGTATCGTCGGGGTCTAATAATTCGTTAAGCTTATCTTCCAAACGCCTTACCTCCAGTAGGTCTTCATTCTGCACAAGCGGTACAATCTTAAAGCCTTGAATCTGTTCTGCATCAGTAACAGGTATCTTCAGCACACTGGCCAACTCTTCATAATTTCTGTCATCGGCCAGTACATCTAACTTCTGGATTGTTTTATCTATAAGCTGCCCCTGTAAAAACTGCGATTTCACTATCATTGAGCTCACATAATATTCACGGCTTAAAAAGTGAAATGCCAGCGTGCCGCCACCAATTAAAACGCCAATAAGCACCAACATTTTAAAGTACTTGATATGAATGCGCTTCAGGGTTATCAGGAAGAAAATAAGCCGGTTAAACAGGCTTACAATAAACTCCCAGATAGAGATAAAAATTGCTCTAATGTCAATCTCTTCGGTAATCGCGGTAGCCTTTTCAGCAGCTTTCACAGCTGCCTGGTCTGCCTTCTCCACCAAATCATCTGCCTTTTGTTTCGCGAAGTTCTGATTGGCCATAAAAGTGAAATGTTTAAATTTGCGCAAATCTAAGCAAAAAAGATATAATCAATCAGAAAGCTTCTTAGCTTTCATTTTTTTATGTCTACAATCATAATTTCATGAACATACTTATTACTGGGGTTGCAGGTTTTATTGGGTTTCACCTGTCACAAAAACTGCTGGCTGCGGGCTTTAGGGTTAGCGGCATTGACAACCTCAATACCTATTATGACGTTCAGTTAAAGCACGATCGGCTGGCCCTGCTCAAACAAAATGAAGCGTTTAGTTTTTACC
>CAZXTW010000024.1:14564-20147 GCA_964643525.1 uncultured Roseivirgaceae bacterium | reverse complement strand
GTCAAGGGCGGTTTTGGCCTATGTAATCATGTATGTACTCCTGGGCATCGTCATAATAAAAGGTGCCGGGCGGCACCTGGTTTAGCCAGCCTATGGCTACATCCCACCAGCAATTCATTTCAGTATAATACTGCCTGCGGTGCTTTAGCCACACAGCCCGCGGCTGGCTAACAATGGTGTTGTACAGCTGCATGCCTGCCTCATAATAAAAAACACCCCGCTGGTACAGCAGCTCGTTGTTGAGGCGGGCCACCTCATTGGCCAGGCCTGCATTGGGGGGCACCTGGGCCAGGTAGTTGGCGGCACTGTCAAACATGGCAAAGTAGGCCTGCTCAAAAAAGGGCATTTGCTGCAGGGCATGTGGGTACTCAATGGCGTGCACGGTGCTGAGGGTATCTAGCGCACGGAACAGCCAGCTGTGTGCCAGCCAGTAGGTGGCGGTTTTGTGCCTGGGGTTAAACTGCCTGATGCGTGTGTAGCTGTTCACCTGCTGCTGGCCGGGGGGCAGGGCCAGCTCAGCATTTACTGCCATGCCTGGCAGCTTTTTGGTGGCTGTAGCGCCTGCCTGGCCCGCCTCAAAGGCAGGCAGTGACAATAGGGGGCTGCACAGCTGCCAGAGCGGGTCTTCAGGCAGGTGGTGTTGCCTGAAAATGGCAGGCTCAGTTAAAAAGTACTGCCTGCTAAAGGGGCGGGCGGGCAGCAGGTCGGGGCGGTTGCTTTGGCGGGCGGCCCAGGTCACATCAAGCAGGTGCCAGCTGCTGTTCAACAGCACGGCATTCCATGCGTGGTCGCTGGCTGCAAACTGCTGGCCCGGCACATACCCATAGCCCTTAGAATAACCCGATACCACGCGGCAGTCAATACCCACCTGGGCACAGAGCACCTGCATGAGGTTGCTGTAGCCCTGGCATACGGCCGTTTTGCTGGCCAGCACGGCATAGGGCTGCTGGTTGGCTACCTGGTGGGCCAAAAAGGCTTTCATATCATAACTGATGTGGTGGGCCACCCATACGTAAAAGGCATACACTGTTTCAGTTGGCGTTTGTGCGGCGGCGGCCAGGTAATTGGCCAGGCGCGCTGGGTGTGTGGCATAGGCCTGCGGGGTTTTGCGGGCGTAAGCCTCCAGCTGGCGCAGCCGCTTTTGTGTGGTATTGGCGCTGCCGGCCGGTGGCCATTGCCCAAAGGCTGCCGGCTGTGCCCCAAAACACCACAACAGTATAAGCACCCAGCCTACCACTGGTTGAAAAACTTGCCACAAACTGTAATTTTTACGCCGTTGGCCGTTGTTCATTTGCGCTTGAGTTAGCAGTTGGGTTATTTTGCAGGCTAAACCAACACTACAGGGCCAGTAAATAACCGAATGATGTTAAATTTAATGATTTTGCCCTGCATTGATAAAACAGCATGCCCTTACAAACAGTTTATTGGTTAATGTAAACACCAAATGTTATGAGACAACAGTTACTACGTGTGGGTGCCAGCGAGCTGAGCTACGAAATAAGGGGCATTGTGAAGAAAGCCAAAGCCTTAGAAAAAGCCGGGAAAAGTATTATCTGGGAGAATATTGGCGACCCCATACAAAAGCATAATACGGTGCCCGCCTGGATGAAAGACATTGTAGTTGAGCTGGTGCAGCAGGATGCCAGCTATGGTTACTGTGACTCAAAGGGTGTATTTGAAACGCGCGAGTTTTTGGCTGCCCGTACCAATGCATTGAACGGCGCACAGGTAACGGCCGATGATATTACGTTTTTTAACGGCCTGGGCGATGCCATTGCCAAGCTGTACCAGTTTTTGCTGCCTACCTCGCGCATTATTCTGCCTTCGCCTGCTTACAGCACCCACTCATCTGCCGAAGCGGCCCACGCCAACCACCACCCCATTACTTACCGGCTGGACCCCGATAATAACTGGTACCCCGACCTGTACGACCTGGAGAATAAGATTAAGTACAACCCCGCCATTGTGGGCATTATGTTGATTAACCCCGATAACCCTACGGGCATGGTGTACCCCAGGCAGGTGTTAGAGCAAATGGTGGAGATTGCCCGCAAGTACGACCTGTTTTTGATTAGCGACGAGATTTACAATAGCATTACGTATAACGGTGTGCGGCCGGTAAGCCTGGCAGAGGTGATTGGCGATACGCCGGGCATAGCCCTGAAGGGCGTATCAAAAGAAATACCCTGGCCCGGCGCACGCTGCGGCTGGGCCGAGTATTACAACCGCAAGCAGGATGCTGATTTTAACCAGCTGTGCCTTACGCTTGACAATGCCAAGATGGTAGAGGTATGCAGTACCATACTGCCCCAGATGGCCATACCACGCATTTTGGGCGACAACCGCTACCCACCCTACCGCAAGGCCCTGAATGAGCAGCTGGAACAGCGCAGCCAGTGGATGAAGCAGCTGCTGGGCGACCTGCCCCAGATTACGTTTAATGTGTCAAAGGGGGCGTTTTACAATACCATTATTTTTAAGGATGGCGTGCTGGCAGGCGATAAAAGCATGCACATTGCCAACGACACCCACCGGCAAATTATTGACCAGTGGCTGCAGGAAGAGCCCGATATTGCCGGCGACAAACGGTTTGTGTATTATATGCTGGCCGCCAAAGGGGTTTGCATTGTGCCCATCTCGTCGTTTTGCTCAACCCTGCAGGGCTTTCGGGTTACGCTGCTGGAAGAAGATGAGGCCAGCTTTAAGGCTACGTATAATTTAATACGTGAGGGCATTATAGAGTATTGTGGCACTGCGGCAGGCACCACAGACCAGCACACAACCAATGGCCAGGTGCTGGCCATGGCCGATTACAAATAGCTGATTTGTAAGGGCACAGACACCCTATTAAGGGCAAAGCGTGTACCTTTGCCCTACGTTAATTCTCAACCCACAATTATTATTTCAATGAAGGCAATATGGAACAACCAGGTGATTGCTGAAAGCAACGACACCGTAGTGGTAGAAGGTAACCATTATTTTCCGGCTGACTCAATCAATAAAGCGTTCTTTAAAGCTAGTGCTACGCAAACACACTGCCCCTGGAAGGGCAACGCCAGCTATTATACGGTAGCTGTTGAAGGAAAAGAAAATGCTGATGCTGCCTGGTATTACCCTGAGCCATCAGAGCTGGCCAAAAAGATTAAAGACCACGTGGCGTTCTGGAAAGGTGTAGAAGTAACCGCCTGACCACCCTCACCACGTTAATG
Source organism: uncultured Roseivirgaceae bacterium (assembly GCA_964643525.1). Taxonomy (GTDB): domain Bacteria; phylum Bacteroidota; class Bacteroidia; order Cytophagales; family Cyclobacteriaceae; genus CAZXTW01. The sequence goes on along the minus strand of CAZXTW010000024.1, from coordinate 16,938 downwards.
ATATGCAAAGCCCCAGCACCCCGTTGGGGCTTTTTTTATTCGTCAACACCAACTGTTTGCAGGCTTCTGGCATTCATAGCAAGGGCTCCAAGTGAGTAATCATACCTTCCGTTGGGGCTTTTTTTATTGGTCAACATGAACTGGTATGGCTATATTGCCGGCTTTTATGACAAGCAAATTGTATGGAGGTATTAGATAATGTATTGGCTGGCTTAAGTTCATTTATATGGAGCTGGCCCATTTTAGTATTGTTACTGGGCGGGGGTTTATTTTTTCTGGTTTACTCGCGCTTTATTCCTTTCAAGTATTTTGGGCATGCCATTAATGTGTTGCGCGGTAAGTATGACGACCCGAACGACCCCGGTGAGATTAGCCACTTCCAGGCGCTGGCCAGTGCCCTGGCCGCTACGGTTGGCATGGGTAATATTAGTGGGGTGGCCCTGGCCATTGCCGGTGGTGGGCCCGGTGCCCTGTTTTGGATGTGGGTAAGCGCCTTTGTGGGCATTGCCACCAAGTTTTTTACCTGTACACTGGCCGTATTGTACCGAGGCAAAGACTCAACCGGCCAAATACAGGGTGGCCCCATGTATGTAATTGTTGAAGGGCTGGGCAAGCAATGGAAGCCACTGGCCGCTATATTTTGTGTAGCAGGTATGTTTGGCTGCCTGCCCATATTCCAGGCCAACCAGTTAACACAGGTGATTAAAGAGGTGGTGCTGATACCCAACCAGTGGGCCACGGCCGAATCATTAAACGCCAATATTATAATGGCAGGACTTATGGTTGCCCTGGTGTCGTTGGTAATATTTGGCGGCATAAAGCGCATAGGCACCGTAGCCGCCAAAATGGTGCCCTTTATGGTGGTGCTGTATTTTGTATCTGTACTGCTGATTTTACTGCTTAATTATGACAAGCTGCTGCCTACGCTGGGGCTGATTATTAGCGATGCCTTTAGCGCCAAAGCAGTGCTGGGCGGTGCTGTAGGGGCCATTATTATTCAGGGCGCCAAGCGGGCTGCTTTTAGCAACGAGGCCGGTGTGGGTACCGCCCCGATGGCACACGGGGCAGCCAAAACCACTGAACCTGTACGTGAAGGCCTGGTGGCCATGATGGGCCCGGCCATTGATACCCTGATTATTTGCACGCTTACGGCCATGGCCATATTAATTACTGGCGTGTGGGAGGGCCGCAGTGATGCCTCTGGCACGCTGGAAGGGATTACCATGACCGCCCTGGCCTTTGGCAAAGGCCTGCCCTATGTGGGGCAAACCATTTTGGTGATTTGCGTGCTGAGCTTTTCTATTACTTCACTGTTTTCATACTCTTACTACGGCGGCAAGTGCATGGCCTTTTTGGCAGGGGTGCACAACAAGGTGTATTACAATGTGTTTTACATTGCCACCATTGTTTTTGGGGCACTGGCCAGCGTGCAGGCCGTAGTAAGTATTATTGAGGTAGCCTTTGCCATTATGGCCTTCCCTACCATGATATCAACCCTGATTTTGGCCCCCAAGGTAATGAAGGCGGCCAAAGCCTATTTAAGCAAAAAGCAACAGCCCGCCTAACAGCAGGCTACCCAGGCAGGCAGTGGCATTAATGTACATAACTGCCTGCGTTTACATCAATATTGGTGCCGGTGGCATGATCGGCCAGGCCGCTGGCTATAAAGGTAACCAGAGGGGCTATGTCTTTGGGCTCGGTCAGCTTTTTCAGGGCAATGTCGTTCAGGGCAAAATCTTCACCATAAGTATCAATAAACTCCTGGGCCATATCAGTACGGGTAAAACCGGGGGCAATGCTAAAGGCGGTAATGCCCTGCTTGCCATAGGCACGGGCAATGCTGCGCGTTAAGGCCACCATGCCGCCTTTGCTGGCAGCGTAGGCCATATAGTCGGCCGTATCACCACGAAAGGCCGCCCGGCTGGTAATATTAATAATGCGCCCACTGCCCTGCTGGGCAAAATGCGGCAGGGCCAGCTTACACAAAAGCGCGGCGGCAGTCAGGTTTACCTGCATGGTCAGCTGCCAGTCGGCCAGCCACTCGTCATAGCCTTTGCCTGCGGCCGAGTGCAGGGCCACCCCGGCATTGTTTACCAGTACATCTAACCCGCCGTAGGCATCGGCTACCTGAATGTACAGTGCCTTCACCTCCTGGGGGTTGGCCAGGTTGGCTTTAAAGGCGCGCGCGTCATTGCCTATTTTTTCGGCCAGCGCTTCGGCCGCTTTGCCCCCACTGCGGTAATGCACCGCTACCGTGGCCCCTGCCTGCCCCAGCTTTTCGGCAATGGCATGGCCAATGCCTTTACTGGCCCCGGTAACCAGCACCACCATGCCCGATAAGTTCACATACATAGTTGTAACAGTTCAATAAGTG
>CAZXTW010000024.1:0-14554 GCA_964643525.1 uncultured Roseivirgaceae bacterium | reverse complement strand
TTAATGGTTGTAGTACGGTGTAATATACCCCTGCCGGGTGCATCAAAACAATTTTTGCTGCACAGCTTGCACAATTACCTGCGGGGCCATCATGGGGTGGCCGGTAAGCTGGGTTAGCTGCCGGGCAAAATACACGGCCGCATCAACGCTATGCGTTTCATCAGGCTGGTGCACGTAAAAGTATACTTCGGGCAGGCCACTGTTGAGCCAGGCAGCCACCCGCTGGGCCCATGCGGCCAGCCGGGGCCTGTCAGTTGGGTGGCCGTTGTTGCCGGTAAAGCGCACAAAGGCGCTGGGCACCGTAAGGCTTTGGTGCAGCACATCGCGGCGGCCGGCTGTATCAGTCATAAGCGCTGTAATACCCAGGCTGCCCAGGGTGGCTTTCATTTCAGCAAAGGCAACGGCATCAGTAAACCAATCACCATGCCTGAACTCAACAGCGGTTTTAAAAGTGGTGGGCAGCTGCTCAAGCAAAGCATACAACTGCCCGGCATTGTCGGGCCCAAAGTGGGGCGGCAGCTGCAAGAACGACGTGCCCAGGCGGTTGCCAAAGGCGCTGGCCGTTTCAATAAAGCGGCCCAGCAGCTGTGTTTTTTCATGGGGGTTGGCCTCATGGCTGATGGCCTGCGGAAATTTGGGCGAAAATCTGAATTGGGGGCCTACCACATCGCGCCAGCGGTGTATCTGTTCAATGGCTGGCAGCGAGTAGTAGGTGGAGTTCAACTCAACACAGTTAAAGTGTTTGGCATATACCTTTAAAAAATCGCGCTGCCTGGTGCCCTTGGGGTATATTTTACCTACAAAGCCTGCATGGCCCCAAACTGGTGCGCCCAGGTATACCCTGGGTGCCGCAGGGCGGGGCTGGTTGAGTACCTGAGCGTTCTGCGGGTCTTGCGCGGGCAAGGTAAAATCAATGGTAGCCAAATGGTCTGTTCTGCCAAACTGCATGCTAATTGGGGTCTAATAGCTGAATGTGTCAATAAAGATACTACAACTACCGCAATAGGGTTTACTGTGGGTTTGGGCTTTGGTTTATTGGGTTAACTTAGCAGCCAGAATTTAATGCCCTGAGCCACCTGGTAAACCTGCTTACATGGCCCTGATTGAATATACCACCAGCTTGCGCAGCCGCCCTATTGCCGAAACGCTGCAAATTGCCCGCCGCTATGCGGTGGCGCATGGCATTAGCCGCGTAACAGACATTACCCGGCTAGACCGCATAGGCCTGCCTGTGTATGCCAGCATAAGGCCCAATGCCATGCGGGGCTCGTTGTGTGTAAGTGCTGGCAAAGGCCTGCGACCCGAAGAAGCCGAAATTGGCGCTTATATGGAGGCCCTTGAGCTGTCGTTTGCTGAGCCTGGTAAGGCCGGCCTGACCATAGAAGCCAAACCGCTGACTGCCCTGGCGGGCTGCCAGGAAAACCCCAATAATATACTGGCCTATTGCGCGGTACAAAATGCCGCTTTTACTGAAAACACTGTGTTTGATGCAGTTTTGGCGGAGGAGTTGTTTACCGGCGCAACAGGGTATATACCTGCCGAGCTGGTGCTGCTGCCCTTTGCCAGCCAACACCAGGCGGGGCGCTATTTTGGCAGCAGCAGCAACGGCCTGGCCAGTGGCAACCAGCTGACAGAGGCCACCCTGCACGCCCTGCTGGAGGTGGCCGAACGCGACATTATGTCGTTCCAGACGGTGCACGATGCCTCTGTAATTGTTGACCCCACTACCCTGCCACCGGCTGTGGCTGATATACAGGCCAAAATAAACGAGGCCGGCTTTGAGCTGGTGGTGCGGCATATGGATAACCCCCTGGGCCTGCCTTATTTTGTGGCCGCCGTGATTGACGACCTGCACGTTGACCCCCTGTATATTTCTGGTGGGTATGGCTGCCATTGCTACAAGGGCATTGCCCTGATGCGGGCCGTGACGGAGGCAGTGCAGAGCCGGCTGTCGTACATACACGGAGGGCGTGACGACCTGGCCGATAGCCACCGCTATTTTGGCCATATGAGCGAGCAGCAGCGTATGGCCTATTTTAGCCAGCTTACCGCCACACTGCGGGCGGGAAATAATCAACTGCACTACGGCAGCATTGGTGAGTTTGCGCCCAGCGATGGCTCACTAACAGGCCTGCTGCGCGCCCTGATGCACCACCTGCACGGCCTGGGCTTTACCAGCATGTACCGGGTGGCCTACACCCAACCGCATGAGCCCATACAGGTGGTGCGGGTAGTGGTGCCCCATATGGAGTTTTACACCAAAGACAATAACCGAATAGGCAACCGCCTGAAAGCCTATGTTAGAAGCACCCTTGACCGTACTGTACGCGGGGCCTAGCCTGAATGCCACCACCCTGGCCGCCATTGAGCAACAGCCCGCCCTGACGCTGCTGCCCCCCATACAACGGGGCGATTTGCCCGCTTTGCTGGCCAAAGGCTTTAGTGGCACTATTTTAATTGCCGATGGGGTTTTTCATACTACCCTGGCTGTGGGCCATATTGAAATTAGAGATGCCCTGGCAGCCGGTTGTGCTGTGTACGGGCTGGCATCAATGGGGGCCATCAGGGCCTATGAAATGGCCCTGATGGGTGTGCAGGGGTATGGGCAGGTGTACCAGCACTTTGTAGCTGATGATGATTTTCAGGATGATGAGGTAGCCCTGCTGCACGACAACGTGGCGCCCTACAAACCCCTGAGCGAGCCCCTGGTGCACCTGCGCACCTGCCTGGCCCATATGGTGCACAACGGGCAGCTAACCCAGGCAGCCCAAACCACTATTATTACCCAGCTAAAGCAGCAGTGGTTTGGCAACCGCACGCTTAAGCTGTTTTTTAACCTGCTGCAACAGCACACCAATGCCAGTGTAGCCAGCATTAAGAATGGTTTTAACCAGTACCGCATTAAGCAGCTTGACCTGGAGGCCATGGTAGTTGGCCAGCTGTGGCAACAAAATAATACCCCACATGCCTGAACATAATAGTGCTGAGGTAAGGCTGCTGCAGCCAGATGACCTGGCGGCCCTGTATGAGGCCCGCTATTTAATATACAGCCAGATTTTTAAAGAATACATGACCTGGGCCCCGCAAGATAAAGCCCGCTTTAACGATACTATTGATACTGACTTGCGCATTAGCGCCGGTGCCTTTGTTGAGGGGCAGCTGGCCTGCTTTGTAAATATGGGCAGTGGCCAGCACCAGGGCCAGCGTACTGCCTACAACAGCCTGACGGGCACCCTGCCCGGCTACCGTGGGCAGGGCCTGGCGCAACAGGTGTTTGAGGTGGTAGTACAACAGGTAAAAAGCCTGGGCTACCAACAGATGGTATTAGAGGTAATGCCTGGCAACTTAAGCGCACTGGCCCTGTACCGAAAGGCCGGCTTTACCAGAAGCAGGGCTGTAGAAAGCTATACGTTAACCCAGCCCGATGCTTACCAGCCTGAGGCCGCCAGCCCTGCTTATGGTATGGTGATGAGCGAGCTGCCGCATTGGGAGTTGTTGCAGCAATGGCAAAACCGGCCACCTGCCTGGCAAAACCGGCAGGAAGCCATTGAACGTGGCTACCGCAATGTGGGCTGCATTAAGGTATATTTTAAGGGGCAGCTGGCTGGGCAGGCAGTGTATTACCCCACCACAGGCACCATTGCCCAAATTGCTACAGAGGTAAATAGCCCCAACGCAGTTGTGTATGGCCACCTGCTTGACGGGGTGCGGCAGCACGCCCTGAATAAAAAGCTGCAACTGTACCACATTGACGCTACTGATGAACCCCTGACCAATACCTTAAAAAATAAAGGCTTTACTCGTAACGCAACGTTTCTTGAGCTTACTGCAAAAGTTTAATATAATAAAGATTTATGTGCATTATTCCCTTGCTAATCAATAGGCATCTATTATCTTGGTAACTGTTAACACCGTTAATTGAACGATTTTTAAAACAATAAACGTACTATGAAACAGACTACTACAATTACAAATGCCTTGAATGCTGATGAGGCTGCCTTTTTTGCTGGCTTAAAAAACAGGCATGCAGGCACTGCTACCGATGCAAATAGCGCTTTAATGCGTCAAAACTCTTTAAACATCGTAATGGGCATGTCGGCCGCAGTAGCTTTAACTGAAGACAACCCCGATGAAACGACCCCTTCTGAAGGCGAAGATTCAGGCACCAGCAAATAGTAAAAACCCACCTGCCTGCACCCCCATGATGAGCCAAAGCACATACTACGGCAGTGGCGGGGGTTTAGGCAGTGTTAATGTCTAAAAATTAATTACTTTTAAAGTGCCGCCTCTGTAACAGCTACTGGTTGTTTTTTTAGTATCGGCTGCATTATTTTCATTATCCTTGCTTGCTTAAGCTGCCTGTATAATTCACCCCATAAAACCTGCATGTAAGGTAATGGGGGGTATTGTGAGTGTCAGGAGTCGCGAAAATTGCGTATTTTTAATAATGATTAAAACTATGCTTCAAAAACGCGTTTAACCCGGAATGTGCATTTCATAGCCTGTTCTGGCCACAACGGTTTTTGTATTAAGCAAGCATTATAATGAGACAACGCTTAGTAGTATTTATTTTTTTTCTGCACCTCGTTGTATGGGCCCCTGTGAGTAGCTACGCCCAAAGCCAATTTCCTATAAAGCATGTTGGTATGCCCTTTATATACAATTATAATGAGGGCGACTACAATATTGGGCGTACGGTTTACAGCATTTTACAGGGCAACGATGGCATTATGTATTTTGGCAATGACGATGGTGTGCTGTTTTATGATGGGCACTTGTGGCGCCTCATTACCTTACCTAATAATTCAAAGGTGCAGTCAATGGCCAAAGCACCTGACGGCACCATTTATATTGGTGGCAATGAAGAGATAGGCTACCTGAAAGCCAACACCCAGGGGCAATTGAAGTACCACTCGCTTAACCACTTAATACCCAGTAATATTAAAAACTTTGGTACGGTTTGGATGAGCTTTGCCCACACCAATGAGGTAATTTTTAAAACAGTAAGCAACCTGCTGGTTTATAAAGATGGTGCCATAGAAAATATACCTGCCAGCAACCGGTTTCATGTAGCTTTTTGTGTGAATAATACGCTTTATGTGCGTGACCATACGGTGGGGCTGTTGCAACGCTACCCCAACGGAAAGCTGCAACTGGTGCCAGGTGGTGAGCGCTTTGCCGAAGACCCCGTGTATGTGATGCTGCCTTATACTGACCAAACCACACTGATAGTATCACGTGGGCAGGGCGCATTTATTTATGATGGCCTGACGATGGAAAAGTGGGCGCCAGCGCTGGACAGCTTTTTTGTAAACAGCCAGGTGTATGGTGGCATAAAGCTAAAAGATAATAAGTATGTCATAGGCACTTTGCAGAATGGGGCAGTTATTATGGACCAGGGTGGCAATGCCCTGCAATACCTGAATAACCAAACCGGGCTGAATAGTGATATTGTGCACTCGTTGGCGGTAGATAGAGACGACAACCTATGGCTGGGCCAGATGAATGGCCTGTCGCAGGTAATTTTGAGCTCTCCGTTTACTGTTTTTGATGCCCGCAGCGGCCTGGGTAACCCCACCAGCAGCGCCATTTTGTTTGAGAATAACCTGTACCTGGGCACGGCACAGGCCATATATACCATGCCATGGCAAGCAGCAAAAGGCAACGCAGTGCCAAAAGCACCACACAAAAAGTTTGCCCGTCTACCCAACTTTAAGGCACAGGTGCTTCAGTTTAGTGTGGTGGGTAATGAACTGCTGGCCAGTACTAGTGCTGGCATTTACGGCATTACGGGCACCAGTTCTTACCCAGTTTATGAAGGGCTATTTGTGTGGTCAATCAAGCAATTGCGCCAGCACCCAGAAAAGCTGCTGGCCGGCCAGCGTAATGGCCTGGCGTTGCTACAGAATACCAATGGGCGGTGGCGCTATGAAAAGCAGGTGGCCTCAATGAAGTTGGATGCCCGTTATATTGAACAGGATGCCCAGGGCAACATCTGGATAACCACAGAAGGAACCAAGCTGTACCGGGGCAGGCTGAATGAAACACTTGACAGCCTGGTAGACCTCACTGCCTTTACCAGCCAGCACGGCCTGCCCAGTGATTTTAACAACCGCGTGTTTGAGCTGGCCAATGATGTAATTATTGCCACAGAAAGTGGTTTGTATGCCTACAATGAAGCAAGCAACAGCTTTATGCCTGCCCCCGCATATGACGAGATTAATAAAAACAACACCTATGTGCGCTGGCTTAAAGAAGATAAAGAGGGCAACCTGTGGTACTGGGGCATTGAAAACTACCTGAACAAAGCCAACAAAGGGCAGTATGCACCAAGGTTTGAAGCCTGCCAGCTGGAGTACCGCGAAGAACAGGGCCGTAGGGTAATTAAAAAGTCACCGTTTTTTAAGGTTAATGAAACTGTTAACAACGCACTGCCCTTTATTTACCCAATAGATGAACAGAACATTGCCTTTTGCACCTCAGAAGGGTTTATTCACTTTGACCCCTACTTTAATTATGGTGCCTCTGACGACCTGCGCGTGTTAATTAGGCAGGTAGATAATATTGCCGCGAACGACTCGCTGATATTTGCAGGCCAGCAGCCCACCGGGCCAGAAAAGCATACCGCAGCGTTTTCATTTGGGCAAAACTCATTGCGCTTTACAGTAGCGGCCCCCTATTATGAAGACAGCGACAAAACCATGTACCAGTTTTACCTGGAAGGGTTTGACGAGCAATGGTCGGCCTGGTCATACAAATACTCAAAAGAGTTTACCAACCTGCCACCAGGCACCTACAAGTTTCAGGTACGGGCCCGTAATATTTATGAAGAGGTAAGCAACGAGGCTACCTACTCATTTACTATATTATCGCCCTGGTACCGCACCATATGGGCGTATGTTACTGCCATAGTGCTGTTGGGCCTTATTGTATATGGGGTGGTGCTGTTAAATACACGCCGGCTTATTAAAGAAAAACACTACCTGGAAGAGGTAATTAAAGAGCGCACCCACGAGATTAGAAAAAAGAACTTTGACCTTGAAAGCCAGAAGCAGGAAATAGCCCAACAGAAGGAAAGCATAGACATACAGAACAAAGAGCTGGTAGAGCTGAATAAAGAGAAAAACCACCTGATAGGTATTGTTGCCCATGACCTGCGTAGCCCATTAAACCATATTAAAGGCCTGGGTAGTTTACTAAGCATACTTTCTGACAACCTGAGCAAGGAGCAAAAACAGTATGTAAGTGAAATCATCAACTCGGCCGACAGGCTGAACAATATGATTAGTAAAATTCTTGATGTAGATGCCATTGAGTCGCGCAAGCTAAATATTAATGTAGAGCGCGTGCTGCTGAACAATGTGGTTGAAAAAGTATGTAAGAATTTTGAGGGCGATGCCACCATTAAAGAAATTAGCCTGCACAGAAATATTGAAGAGGGCCAGCACCACGCCCTGCTGGATGAGAACTACCTGATACAGGTGTTGGAGAATCTGGTCTCGAACGCAATCAAGTTTTCTGAGCACCGCAAAAATGTATATGTAAACCTGGCCAGTGTTGAGGGCAAGGTGCGCATTGAGGTAAAAGACGAGGGGCAAGGCATACACCCTGAAGAAATGCACAAGCTTTTTGGCAAGTTTCAGCGCCTGAGCGCCCGCCCCACCAATGGTGAGCAATCTGTTGGCCTGGGCCTAAGCATTGTCAAAAAATATGTAGAGGCCATGAAAGGCCGCGTATGGTGCGAAAGTGAACCCAGAAAAGGCGCCAGCTTTTTTGTTGAGTTTAGCCATATTGCACGGCCCAGTGCCATGGCTAAAATGAGCCAGCAGTAGTTAACCAACACCTTCAATACACCAGTTAGTTAATGCAAAACCTACCCCCGTGTTCTTGTAGCTGTTAAAGCAATAAAGCCACCATACTTTGCAGTACTGGTGGCTTAACACCCTGAATAATCAAACAGAAAACAATAAATGCCAGCTACTATACCTGCTGGCTAATTTTTTCAAGAATTAACATGGCCGCCCGCTTTGTTTTACGGCGGTAACGCAAAAATTCAAAAATGGCCCATGATAAGCTCAATACAAGCAATAAGATAATGCTAAACTGAAAGAAAAAATCTTGTTTAGCCTCGCTGCGCTGTTGCTGCATCTCAATTTCTGAACGGGTAAGCTGTAGTTGCAGCTTTCTGTTCATTTCTTTGAGGTTATCTAACAAAGCAATTTGAGGCTTTTCAATGGCATGCAGCCTTTTATAGCAGTGGCCAGAACCTGTCACGTTCTTTTCTTTTTCGTACAACCTGGCCAGGCTTTCTAAATTGGTGGCCAGGTGCGGGCTGTAACCCATGTTCTCGCCTGCCTTAGCGCCCAACTCATAATACTGCTTAGCCTCTGCCTCCATGCCCTGTGCAAGCAACATTTTGGCATACTGGTTATAGGTTGAAATGAGTGACCGTGACTGGCCCGCCAGTATTTTCTGGTCAATTACTTTATCGTAATACTGCTTGGCCTGGTTGTACTGCTGCTGGTCAGCATATACTTCACCAATATTATTCCAGACTACTGTTTGTAAAGATTTGTCTTTGGGGTCAAGCAAATCGAGCGACTTGCGGTAAGAGGCCAGCGCATCTGTATAGCGGCCCTGGTTTTTAAGCAAAATACCCAATGAATTCAGCACACGTGCTGCGTGCAGGTTATCGCCCAATGCTTTGTAGGCCTCCAGCGAGCGCTCATAATACCAAAGCCCTTTGCTGTAGTCCTGATTACCGGCATAGGCCTGCCCTATTGAATGGTGCAGTGCCGCCTGGTTGGCTTTACTGCCCAGCCCTTCATAAGCATTGTATGCCTCAAAATAAAAAGACAGGCAAACATCTAACATATTGTTTTGGTGGTAGATGTGCCCAATGCTGTGCAATACGTTGGCCTTAACAGCCGGAAAACGCGAAAGGATATCTATACGCAGCATTAAAGAATACACGTTTAATGCATCGTGGTATTCTTCCTGACTGGTATGGATAGCCCCAATTAAGCTCAAAGCTTTTAACCTGCCTTCGGCATAGTTAATTGACTTTGACAACTCTAACTCCATTTCAGCATACCGCATGGCCTGTTTAGGGTTGCTGTACAGAAACTCACGCGACAGTTGATGATACTCCTTAACCTGAAGAACATCTGGCGTAAGTTTCGGGTCGTCTGAATCACCCAGACAACCCGTAACTATTACAGCCATGCAGGAAATCATGATTATTTGAATGAGATGCTTCACATCCATAGCTATTAATCAATTACCTACAAATTTCTCTGCTCATTTTGTGAAACCGGTTTGCTACCGGTAATTAGTCATCAAATGGTGGAGGTGGAGGCGGAGGGGTTACAATATCAACACTGTCATCACCACCAGTACCTGCCATAATAATAGAGATACCTCCTTTTGATAATACTTCAACGTTGCCAGTTGAGAAACCTGACAAACTCAGTCTCTTTTCTTTTCTTTTCATTTTCAATCGTTCAGTAATGGATTAAATAAAATAAACTACTTAGGTATACAAGAGTATTAACTATTGACAATTCAAAGCTATAACAATTTTAGCGGAGGCAAAGACAAAAACTATTATACAACCCACTGGTGTGATATTTTAGTATTCTGCTTCACTTTTAGAAGGAATATAAATGCTTTTTTTAGGCTGTAAGTTAAGTTTTTAAGCAGGCAGCAAGCATAGGGTATCAAAATAATGCAAACATGTAAGCTATAAATATGCGTCTGGCAAATATCTTATAAAACCCAAATCTACGCTATAACTGTTGTTAACTTAACCTTAACCGCTAGTACATGTTTATCACTCTCGTTCACTTTCGTGGGGCAAAGGTCTTAGATAAATCAAAAAAAACCAAAAAAAGACAGAACCTTTGTCTGTCTTTTTCCGTAGGCGGTAGGCCAGGTAGTTTTTTGGTAGGGTAGTACAACAATATGTTATAAAATAAACTGAAATAACGCTATTCGTTGCGCAAAGCATTTACAGGATTGGCCAGCGCAGCCTTAACTGTTTGAAAACCAACCGTTAATACTGTTAGCCCAAGCATAATTAAAGCAGTAACAATGTATAGTAACACCTTAATGTCAACACGGTATGCAAAGTTACTGAGCCACTCAGAAACCAAATACCATGAAATAACACCAGCTACAACAAACGAAATCATGGCCAACCGGGCAAAGCTACCGGTCATTAACAGCCACAAACCATACGTTTTGGCCCCTAAAACCTTACGGATGCTGATTTCCTTCTTGCGTCGCTGAATAATAAAAGTAGAAAGGCCAAATAAACCGAGGCATGTAACCAGAATAGAGATCACAGTAAAAAAGGTGACCAGAGTCAATAGCCTTTGTTCTGATTCGTACATGCGGGCCGTACTTTCATCAATAAAAAAGTAGTTTAATTCTTTATTGACGCCCAGTTCAGCCCACAATTTTGTGAGCGCATTGAACGTTTTACGCTCCTGCCCCTTTTGTACCCGCAATGACAGGTAGCTGTAGCGCTCGTCATTAGCAGCTGCATAAAAGTGCAGGGTGGGGCTTACGGCATTACGCAGGGCCTCAAAGTTAAAGTCTTTAATGAGGCCCACCACCCGAATGGTGTTGCGGCCTATTACAATAGACTTGTCGTTAATGTTTTCCCAGCCAAAAGCCTGCATAGCGGCCTGGTTCAGCACCACTTCCATTTGGGGCTCCTGGCCCTCGGTTGCCTGGCCGCCGGCGTTGGCAGCAGGTGTAAAGGTGGTGCCCGCCAACAGTTGCATGCCGTAGGCATCAAAAAAGTGCTCGTCCATGCGGGTATAGCGCATGCGCATGGGGTCGCCCTCCCACCCTTCAGGGCGCACAAATATATTAGAGCGGCTCCATTCAGTAGGGATATGCCTTGAAGTAGTTACATCGCTAACGGCGGGCATGCCAGCCAGTGCCTGCCTGAACCGGGCCATGCGGGCAGGGGCCTGTTGGGCATCTTCAAAATCGTCAGCGCTTAGCTCAATGGCTACCATTTGGTTGCGGTCAAAGCCCATATCAGCATTAACCATATACCGCAACTGGTCACCAATAATGAGTGTGCCCAAAATAAGCATGCCTGAAATACTGAACTGCAACACCACCAATACATTACGCGCAATGAAGCCACCCACCCGCTGGCTGAGGCTGCTTTTCACAGTATCAAGAATTTTGAAGCGAGATATTATAAATGAAGGGTAACAACCCGATAAAATGCCCAGCACCAAACCAAAGGCCAGCAGCAGTACAATTACCGTGAGGTTGGTAAGCGTCAGGGCCAGGTGCAGGTCATACAAGGTATTGATAAACGGAATGGCCACCTTGGCCAGAAGCACGCCAATGAATAAGGCCAGCAGGCTTACCACCACAGCTTCAGTAAGGAACTGGGCCATGACGTGGTTTTTTTGTGCACCCATGACTTTGCGCATGCCTATTTCTTTGGCACGCTCAATAGAGCGGGCCGTGGCCAGGTTCATGAAGTTTACAGCAGCAATGGTAATGATGCCTATACCTATATATATAAGTAACCACACATCGGCACTGTTGCCCACAAAGGTATCGTAAAAGCTGGCCAGGGGCAGCAGCTTAAAGTTGGTGTTGTTGCGTGTTTGTGTATCCCAGATTTTTTCAATCAGGTCAGGAAACTTGGCCTCCAGGGCCGGGGCTTTGCTGGCATCATCTAACAACACGTACGTGCTTAAAAATGACGACCCCCAGCTTTCGGCCACCTGGTCGTAAATGGGTATGCCCTCAATGGGCAGCAATATGGTGGGCTGCAGGGTTGAGCTCTGGGGTATGTTTTCAATAACCGCTGTTACGGTATAGCTCTGCGTAAAGCCAATATCTTTTTCACGAATTTGAAGCACCTGCCCTATGGCATTGGCACTGCCAAAAAAGCGTTGGGCGGTTTCTTGCGTAATGACAGCTGCCGAAAGGTTGGGCATGGGGTTGCTGGCATTGCCAGCAACAACGGGCAGGGTAAATATATTAAACAGCTCAGGGTCAGTAAAGGTCAGGTCTACTTCAAGTACCTGGTTGTTCAGCTGCACCTCGCCTTCGGTAGTGGCCTCGCGGGCTGCATAGGTTACCTCGGGGAAATCTGCCATGAGCAGCTGCTTTAGCGGCACCCAGGTATCATAAGCAGGCTGCACCCCGTTGGGGGTAATGCGCTCTTTATATACCATAAATACATTGCTGCCTTGTTTGTGGTGGCTGTCGTAGCTCAGCTCGCTGTATGCATACAGCCCAACCAGAATGGCAGCCATAATGCCTATTGAGAGGCCTGAAATGTGCAGTACCGATACACTGGGGTGCTTGCGGATGGCCCTGACGGCCAGCTTTAGGTATTGACGGATCATAATAAGGGCACTTTACTAGTTATGAGTAAGTTTTTGACGCATGCAAATTGCCACTTATTACCTATACCCTAAAGCCATTGTACCCCAACCGTAATATGGCTGTTGCCAATGGTCAATATTATGTAGCCAAAAGGCGGGCCTTATTAGCTGGCAAACAACTGGGTGGGGTCTTTAAATGATTTAAACTCAAGGGCGTTGCCGCTGGGGTCAGTCAAAAACATGGTGGCCTGCTCGCCCACCTGCCCCTCAAACCTGATGTAGGGCTCAATCACAAACTGTATGTTGGCTGCCTTTAACTTATCGGCCAGCTGGTGCCATTGCTGCCACTCAAGCACCGCACCAAAATGGCGCACGGGTACCTGCTGCCCATCTACCGCATTGGTTTGGGCGTTGGCCAGCTCGTCAGGGCGCAGGTGTGCTGTAATTTGGTGGCCAAAAAAGTTAAAGTCTATCCAGCGGTCGCTGGTGCGGCCAACGCTACAGCCCAGCAGCTCAGTATAAAAGGTGCGTGTAGCGGGCAGGTTGGCTACAGGAAACGCCAAATGGAAGGGGGGCATGCTCATAAGTGCCTAAGGTTGGTTATAGTAGCAGTAAAAGTAATAAAAACTACCTACCCGTAGCAGTGGGGAACGCTTATACAGCCCAACACATTATATTTACTACCTGGTGTGTTTTTGACTGGCACCACGACTAGAACCGCAGTACATGACGTTTCAAGAAATTAATAAGGCGCTGGGCAATGCCGACCTGTTTTTGATTGACCAATTGCTAAAAGGGCGCTTTGCTGCCCGGCCCCGTGTGCTTGATGCCGGCTGTGGCGAGGGCCGCAACCTGGTTTACTTTTTAAAGCAGCATTATGATGTATATGGCATTGATGCTAATGCTGACGCCATTGCTATGGCCCGCTTTGTGGCCCCCACCCTGCAGCCAGGCTATGACAAGGCACAGCTGGCCGTAGGCACTATTGAAGATTATCATGCACGCCACGACTGGTTTCATGCCGTGCTGTGCCTGGCCACGCTGCATTTTGCCAAAAGCCACCAGCACTTTAACCAAATGGTAAACGCCCTGGTACAGGCGCTGCAAGTGGGCGGCCTGTTATTGATAGGTATGGAATCGGCCCTGGCACAAGCCGAGCCCCTACCCCACAGCCCGGAGGGCATTACCACCCTGCCTGCTGCACAGGGCGGCGGCCAGCGCTACCTGCTTACGCAGCAGCATATTGACACCCTGCTGGGCAGCCACCCCCTTAAGTTAGTAGAACCGGTACGTACGGTTACTGAGCACAACGTGCGTACATTAACATATCTGGTATTTGAAAAAGAATAAGCATAACCCCATGAAAAAAGCCCTACTGCTGTTGCTGTGCGGGTGCTGCCTGGTGGCAGCCCAGGCCCAGCGGCCCAATAAAACACATGCACAGATAAAACAACTGGTACAGCAGGAAGCCAGCTACCTGCGTGGCCTGTATTTAGACCTGCATGCCAACCCCGAGTTGTCATTTAAAGAAAAAGAAACATCGGCCCGAATGGCCACCGAGCTGGAGCAGCTGGGCTTTGAGGTAACGACCGATATTGGAGGGTATGGCGTAGTGGGCGTGCTGAAAAACGGCAACGGCCCTGTGGTGATGGTGCGGACAGATACCGACGGGCTGCCGATTAAGGAAGATACGGGGCTGCCCTATGCCAGCGTAAAGATGGGCGAAAGCCTGGAGGGCACCATGGAGCATACCATGCATGCCTGTGGCCACGATGTGCACATGAGTGTGTTTACCGGCACAGCACGGCTGCTGAAGCAAATGAGCCGGCATTGGAAGGGCACGCTGCTGTTTGTGGCGCAGCCCGCCGAAGAGCGCAGCGGCGGCGCCAAGGCTTTGTTAAAAGAGGGGCTGTTTACCAAATTTCCTAAGCCTGACTACTGCCTGGCCCTGCATGTAGCGGCTGATATGGCGGTGGGCGATGTGGGCCTGATGCCCGGTTACACCATGGCCAATGTTGATATGGTGCGCATTACGGTAAAGGGCCGCGGTGGCCATGGGGCGTACCCCCACACCACCATTGACCCGGTGGTGACTGCCGCCCGCATTGTGCTGGGGCTACAAACGGCATTGAGCCGGGAGATTTCACCACTTGACCCCGCCGTGATGACGGTAGGCTCTATAC